>CAJFMZ010000049.1 GCA_904393575.1 uncultured Sellimonas sp.
GGAATCGGATGTAAGATTTTTACGATCGCAGGTCCGGTTATTCTGTACGGGATTGTGACCAGCTGGGTGCTGGGGCTTGTGTACTATCTTTTGTGGAGCGCAGGAATCAGCTGGTAGAAGAAGGGGGAATGGAAAATGAAAAGCGGAACTGCAAAAGGCAACCAGAGTCTTGGATTTGCGGAAGCGCCCTATCTCATTGGAGCAGGGACGATTGTAGGACAAAAGGAAAGCCAGGGTCCTCTGGGGAACCTGTTTGATGAAAAGGGAAAGGATAAGAACAATCTTTTTGGGAAAACGACCTGGGAGGAAGCGGAGAGCGAAATGCAGAAGCGGGCCTGCCTGAGAGCGGTCCGAAATTCCGGGATTCTAAAGGAGAAGATCCGGTTTCTCTTTGGAGGAGATCTGCTGCGGCAGGGGACGGCTACGGCCATGGGGATTGAAAGTCTTCAGATTCCCATGTTCGGCCTGTTTGGAGCCTGCTCCACATCCGGGGAGGCCATTGCCCTTGGGGCCATGAGCGTGGCGGCCGGGTACGCGGACCATGTTCTGGCGGTGACATCCAGCCATTTTGGAAGCGCGGAAAAAGAATTCCGGTTTCCCCTGGGGTATGCTTCCCAGAGGCCCCTGTCTGCCCAGTGGACGGTAACCGGAAGCGGGGCTTTTGTGATCGGAACCGGAAAATCCAAGGTGCGGATTTCCGGGGTGACGGTCGGGAAAATCGTGGATTTCGGGCTGAAAGATTCTCAGAACATGGGAGGGTGCATGGCGCCGGCAGCCTGTGATACCATACTGGCCAACCGGAAGGACTTCGGACGGGAGATGGAGGAGTACGATCAGATTGTCACCGGAGATCTGGGATATATCGGAAGTTCAATTCTGCTGGACCTGTTAAAGAAAAACGGAGTGGATATTGAAGGAAGACATATGGACTGCGGAATGAAAATCTTTGATCAGAAGACCCAGGATACCCATGCGGGAGGAAGCGGATGCGGATGTGCGGCAGTGACCCTGGGAGCCTATGTGCTCCCCAAAATCAGAAAAGGGGAATGGAAACGAGTGCTCTTTGTGCCGACCGGGGCACTGATGTCGACGGTCAGCTTTAATGAAGGGGAAAGCATACCTGGGATCGCCCATGGAATCGTGCTGGAACATGCATGCTGATAAAGGAGGAACGATAGATGGACTATGTGAATGCGTTCTGGGCAGGGGGACTGATCTGCGCGCTCGTACAGATCCTGCTGGACAGGACGAAGCTGATGCCGGGCAGGGTGATGGTGCTTCTGGTGACTTCCGGGACCGTACTGGGATTTCTGGGAGTGTACGATCCCCTGATAGATCTGGTAGGATGTGGTGCAGGGGTACCCCTGCTGGGATTTGGCAACACCTTGTTTCAAGGTGTCAAAGAGGCGGTCCAGAAGGACGGACTGATGGGAATTTTCCGGGGAGGATTTACCGCAAGCGCGGCCGGAATCTCTGCGGCCCTGGTGTTTTCCTACCTTGCATCCTGGATTTTTGAGCCGAAAATGAAAAAATAAACGGAGGGAAAGCCCTCCGCTGTACATACATCTCTCTGTTTAATCTTCTTCTATGACCTGGATTTCCAGAAAGTCAAAATCGATACTGTCAATGAAGCTGTCCTGGTAAAATCGTGCTTTTGCATGGCGCCGGAACTCCTCGATATTGCTGTCAAGCCAGATCGGTTTGCTCAGGTCAAACGTATAGCAGACCTCCTCCAGAGCCCGGAATACTTTATGGGTCCTTGTGTCGGAGGAATCGTCACAGATGACGGTATCCGCCAGCATCCGGTTATCTTTCCATGTCTTTGCCCACAATCGAAACATTCTGAATTCTCCTTTCCCTGTCTGATCATCATACCATTCTATAAAAGAAATGTAAAGTCTGTACAGGGTTTCTTTACGGGGTGAAAAAATCATGATACAATACTAGGAACATGCAAAAAAGGAGGAGAATGATGAAAGAACTTCTGGTGATCGTTGATATGCAGAATGACTTTGTGACAGGCAGCCTTGGGACGAAAGAAGCCTGCGGGATCGTGGGAAAGGTCACAGAAAAGATCAAATCCTGGGTGGAGAGCGGTCAGGAGATCGTATTCACAAGGGATACGCATACAGAAGCGTATTCCGGTACGCAGGAGGGGCGTCTCCTGCCGGTGGAGCATTGCAGAAAGGGGACCTGGGGGTGGGAACTGATCCCGGAGATACAGGAGTATGCAAAGGGGCGCCGGATTTTTGACAAGGGCTCGTTTGGCAGCATGGACCTTGCCGGGTACATCCGTGACGGAGAATATGACGGGGTGGAGATGATCGGCCTTTGCACGGATATCTGCGTGGTATCCAATGCGCTTCTTGTCAAGGCATATGCTCCGGAGCTTCCGGTCTGGGTTGATTCGTCCTGCTGTGCCGGGGTCACTCCGGAAAGCCATGAGGCAGCATTGTGCACAATGCGGATGTGCCAGGTTTTGGTAAAATAGATAAAAATCATTGAAAAAATGTGAAATAAATGACAAGCATATCTGGATATGCTATACTACAAAATGGCGCGTAAATGCGGTAAGCATGAAAATGCAGTCTTTTTCGTGAAAGGTGGAAAAGGATGAACGTAAAAAACTATGAGGATGTAGACAGCTGGAAAACCGTGATGTTTCTCTATAACGCGGCATTAAAGGAAGTGGGTACAAAACTGGAAATTCTAAACGATGAGTTCCAGCATGTGCATCAGTATAATCCGATTGAACATATCAAGAAGAGAATCAAGACTCCGGAAAGTATTGTCAAGAAGCTCAAAAGGCAGGGGCATGAAAGTTCGATCGAAAATATGGTAAAGTATATTAATGATATTGCGGGGGTCAGGCTGATCTGTTCTTTTACATCCGATATTTACAGGCTGGCTGAGATGATCGGAAACCAGAGCGATTTGAAGGTGCTTTCCATCAAGGATTACATCCGGAATCCGAAGGAGAGCGGTTATAAAAGCTATCATATGCTTGTCTCGGTGCCGATTTTCCTGACGGACAGTGTTGTGGACACAAAGGTGGAGATTCAGATACGGACCATTGCCATGGATTTCTGGGCAAGCCTGGAACATAAGATTTACTACAAATTTGAGGGGAATGCGCCGGAGTATATCAGCCGAGAGCTGAAAGAGTGCGCCAAGATGGTATCGGAGCTGGATGAAAAGATGCTCTCGCTCAACGAGGCGATTTTGAAATGTCTGGAACAGACAGAAGAGGAAAACAGACAGCTGGAACTTTTAACAGACCGGGACGGGAATCCGATCCTGAATGAATAGAAAGGATCTCTATGAAATCACTAGTAATTGCGGAAAAGCCATCCGTGGCAAGAGATATTGCCAGGGTGCTGAAATGTAAGAAAAACAGCCAGGGAGCCATCGAGGGAGACCGGTATATTGTCACCTGGGGTCTGGGACACCTGGTGACGCTGGCCGATCCGGAGGAGTACCGGCCGGAGTGGAAAGAGTGGAAGATAGATGTGCTTCCCATGATTCCAAAGAACTGGAAGCTCTCTGTGATCCGGCAGACGGCAAAGCAGTACAATGCGGTCAAGAGCCAGATTCACAGAAAGGATATTGGAGAAATTATCATTGCCACGGATGCAGGCCGGGAAGGCGAGCTGGTGGCAAGATGGATTCTTGACAAAGCGGGGAATACGAAGCCGGTGAAGCGGCTCTGGATTTCCTCCGTGACAGACCGGGCGATCCGGGAGGGATTTGCGCATCTCAGGGACGGCCGGGACTATGAGAATCTGTACGATGCCGCCCAGTCCCGCGCAAAAGCGGACTGGCTGGTGGGCATCAATGCCACAAGGGCGCTTACATGTAAGTATAATGCCCAGCTTACCTGTGGCCGGGTACAGACACCGACCCTTGCCATGATTGCAAAAAGAGAGGATGAGATCCGGGCTTTTCAGCCGAAGCCTTATTATGGACTGAAAGTGTATGCGGACGGGATCTGCTTTACCTGGCAGGACGCAAAGTCGGGCAGCACCCGGAGCTTTGACAAGGAGCGGATCAGCCGGACCGCAGAAGAGATCCGGGGAGAGCGGCTTACACTGGAACGGGTGGAGAAGAAGCGGAAAAAGACCTATGCACCGGGACTTTATGATCTGACCGAACTGCAAAGAGACGCCAACCGGCGCTTCGGGTATTCCGCAAAGGAGACGCTCAACATCATGCAGCGGCTCTATGAGCACCATAAAGTGCTGACCTATCCAAGGACGGATTCCCGCTATCTGAGTTCGGATATTGTTCCGACCTTGAGGGAACGGGTCGAGGCCTGTCAGGTTGGACCGTACCGGCAGATTGCAAAGGCGCTGCACGGAAAGCGGTTCCAGGCGGAGAAACGGTTTGTGGATGACAGTAAGGTCAGCGATCATCATGCGATTATTCCGACGGAACAGTATGTGGATCTGACACACATGACAGCGGAGGAGCGCAGGATTTATGATCTGGTAGTGCGGAGATTTCTGGCGGTGCTGTATCCGCCTGCTGAGTTTGAACAGGTCAGTGTCAAGGCTTCGGTTCACGGAGAATCCTTTGCCGCCAGGGGCGAGACGATACGGGAAGCAGGGTGGAGAGCTGTATATGAAAGCGGCCTGGAAGAGGATGAGGACACAGAGGACAGTCTGAAAAACCAGACGCTTCCGGAACTGAAGGAAGGACAGGTCCTGACGGTCAAAAGGCAGGAGATGACGGAAGGAAAGACCAGACCTCCGGCACGCTACACGGAGGCGGCTCTTCTTACCGCCATGGAAAAAGGCGGACTGGGAACGGTTGCCACCAGGGCGGATATTATTGAAAAGCTGTTTCACACATTTTATATGGAGAAAAAGGGAAACGATCTTTTGATTACGTCCAAAGGGCGGCAGATACTGGAACTGGTTCCAGAGGATTTAAAGAAGCCGGAACTGACGGCCAGATGGGAGAAGGAGCTGCAGAGAATCTCGGACGGCAGGCAAAAAGAGAAGACCTTTATGAAAGAAATCGAACAGTACACAAAAGATGTGCTGAAGGAAATCAGAACAAGCGAGGGAACGTTCCGACACGACAACCTGACCAACAGGAAGTGCCCGCGGTGCGGGAAGCGGATGCTCTCGGTCAATGGGAAAAACAGTAAGATGCTCGTCTGCCAGGACAGAGAATGCGGATACCGGGAGACGGTTTCCAGAACGACAAACGCAAGATGTCCGGTCTGCCATAAGCGGATGGAACTGTTCGGCAAAGGGGAAGATCAGACCTTTGTCTGTGCCTGCGGACACAAGGAAAAGATGGCGGCATTTGAGGCCAGAAGAAAACGAGAAGGAAAAGACGTCAGCCGGCAGGATGTCAGCCGCTATATGAAGCAGCAGCAAAAAGAAGCAGAGCAGCCGCTGAACAATGCGTTTGCGGAAGCTCTGGCAAAAATGAAAATCAAATAAAGGGATGTAAGGGACTGCTAGTATGTTCCAAATTCGTCCAGATAGAGGTCGATCTTTTTGAGCTTTCGCTCAATGGATCGGCCTTTGCATTTTCTGCTGATCGTATTGAGCAGGACTTCCGTCAGAAACTGGGCGGCACTCATGGAGTTGAAAAAGGAAGTACTGTTGACCGGAATGGTAAACAGCAGATCCGCGTATTCGATGAGGAGAGCGCTTGGCTTGTCTGTAAACAGAATGATTTTGGCTCCGGCAGACCGTGCAAGCTTCAGAGCCAGTTCATCGGTGGAGGAATAGCGCGGAAAGCTGAAGGCAATCACACAGTCATCGGAAGAAATGTCTGCCATCAGGTCAAAGGGACTGACGGAGGCGGAGGAGGTGTGAATGACATGGTCCGTCATATGGTGCAGATACAGATTCAGGTAGACCCCAAGACAGGCATTTCCGCGGGAGGCCACAATGTATTTCTGGACAGACGAAAGAATCAGATCCGCCGCGGCGTCCAGAGTTTCCGGACGGTTGGAGGCAAGCGTCTGCTCCAGATTTCCCAGGGTATTCTGATACTCATTCGCGAGAATGTCCGATGGAAGATCCAGCCGGGAAAGAGCAGCTGCACGGTCGGATGGAACCGGAAGCCGGTCTGAAATCCGGAAGAGATCTCCGTGGTATTCCTCCCGCAGCGCTTTCTGAAAGTCGGGATAGCCGGAAAAGCCAAGGACCCGGCAGAAACGGATGACAGAAGGCTCGCTGATTCCCAGTTGTTTTGCCAGTTTGGTTGAGCTCATAAAACAGACCTCCACTGCATGATCCAGGATGTAGGACGCAAGAGCGGACTGGACGCGTGTCAGTTTATGATTCTGTATCAATGTCTGGATTGCTTTCATAGTGTTCCTCTTTTCTTTTCTGTATAGATTGATTTAATCACAAAAAACAGGAAAAGGCAAGAATGAGAAAGAAATATCCGATAATTTAAAAATTAACAATTATTGCAAAGGCAATTCTGTTGTTGTATCATGAATTTAGAGAAATGTAGAAAACGATACAAAATGAATCAAAAAATTAGGTAATCCTACAAAATGGGTGGAGGAGGTCAAGTATGAAGATCGGATGTGTGAAAGAAATCAAGAACAGAGAATACCGTGTAGGTCTGATTCCGGACAATGCGAAAAGCTATGTCAATGCAGGCCATGAGGTATGGATCGAAAAGGGAGCAGGTCTGGGATCCGGCTTTACAGACGCGGAATACGAGAAGGCGGGAGCAAAGCTGGTGGATACGGCCAAAGAAGTGTGGGACAGTGTGGATATGATGGTAAAGGTCAAAGAGCCTCTGCCGGAAGAATATGGTTATTTCCGGAAGGATCTTGTTTTGTTTACCTATCTCCACCTGGCGGCGGACAAGGCACTGACAGACGCGATGCTTGCATCCGGCATGAAAGGATTTGCCTATGAGACCCTGATTGAACGGGACGGAAGCATCCCGCTTCTGGCTCCGATGAGTCAGATTGCAGGAAGGCTCAGCATCCAGGAAGGGGCGAAGTATCTGGAGAAGACATTTGGAGGATCCGGAGTCCTGTTATCCGGTGTTCCAGGCACGCCAAAGGCCAATATCGTGATTATCGGCGGCGGCTCGGTAGGAACCAACGCCTGCAAGATCGCCGTGGGAATGGGAGCCAATGTTACGATTCTGGACATCAGTCTTCCGAGACTTGCCTACCTGGACGATATTTTCGGCGCGAGAATCCAGACACTGGTCAGCACGGATACGAACATCGAGAATGCGGTCAGAGAAGCGGATCTTGTGATCGGAAGCGTTTTGATCCCAGGAAAAGCGGCGCCGAAACTGATGAAGAGGGCCTACTTAAAGGAGATGAAGCCAGGCAGTGTTATTGTGGACGTTGCGGTAGACCAGGGAGGATGCTGTGAGACAACAAAAGTCACTTATCACGATGACCCGATTTACGAAGTAGACGGAATTATCCACTATTGTGTCGGCAACATGCCGGGAGCTGTGCCGAGAACATCCACCATCGCGCTCACAAATGCCACACTGCGTTACGGTCTTGCCATTGCGGAGCACGGGCTGGAAGAAGCGTGCAGGAAGAATCCGGTGATGGTTTCCGGCGTCAACACATACGATGGAAAACTGACCTGCAAAAATGTGGCGGACAGCTTTGGAATGGAATATACAGATTTGACGAGTCTGTTATAAAATTACTGTTATAAAAGGAAAAAAGAAGAAAAGCCGGCTGATAAACTTCAGAATATCTTCAGAATTTAAAGAATATCTTTCGTTGAAGAGAGCAAAAGAGAGTGCTAGAATAGATGTAACCTGAAACAAGGAGGGATATTTATGGGGAGAACTCTGAAAAAAGCCGGCTTTGGCATGGGACCACTGCTTGACAGACTGCACAGATATCTATATCGGAACCAGCGCAGAAACGATCCGGATGAGATAGATATGATTATTGTCACAGGAGACGGTGTGATTGTAAATGACACTTACTATGACAAAGAAAGAGTCAGCGAGCTCGTAGAACAGGCCCTGGATACCGATGATAAAAGGGGAGGGCCTGTAACTGTGAAAAACGGCGGTATGTTGTGCCGGATCCCGGAGATCGGAGATGCGATCCTGCATGCAGACAGATCCATCGAGATCGGAGGAATCGAAATACAAAGACAGTCCTGGCTTTATCAGGAGATCGAAAAACTGTTCCTGTCCTAGGAAAGAATGAAAAAAGGAAGCGAATCCGCTTCCTTTTTTGCTTATAATCGTTTCTCAAAGTTCCCTTCCACGGAACAGCCCTCGGTAAAGATCATAAATGCATTTGGATCAATGCTCTGGACGATCCGGCGGATCTGATTCACTTCGTATTTGGAAATCATGACAAAGAGAATGTAGGATGTCTCGTTTGTATAGGCGCCGGCACCCTCCCAGTTGGTGACGCCCCGTCCGGTCTCTTCCATGATTGCCTTGGAAATCCCCAGCTTTTTCGTGAAGATCATGACGCTCATATTGATGTTCTGGATATGGATCCGGTCACATGCAACGGAAGAGATGACTCCGTAAATCAAAGAGTAGATGACAGTCTCCAGGTTGAACATCAAAAGACAGATGCCGTAAACAAAGACATTGATAATAGTTGCCATTTTTCCAACACTGAAATTGCGGAACTTTTTCGTGAAATACAGTCCCAGAATATCCTGCCCGCCTCCGGAGCTGCCGCCGCGGAGTACCAGACCGGTTCCAAAACCGGCAATCAGACCTCCGATGACACAGGATGTCAGACGGTCATCGATGAGAGAACGCTCCGGAATCGGAATCAGCGTCAGCGCCGCCGTTTCCACAATTACCGTGATGACGGTCCGGAAAAAGAATCCACGCCCCATTTTACTCCATGCCAGATATAAAAGCGGAAGATTGATCAGAAAATAAATGATACCCGCAATGTCTGTCTGACCGAAAGAAAGATGCAGGGCAGAGCTTAAAAAAGTACGAATCAGCTGTGCGATTCCCATAAAGCCGCCATTGTACAGATCGAGCGGCGTGATGAACAGATTGACACCGGCTGCAAAAAGGATGCCTCCGCATACGGAATAGAGCAGCCCGGTAATCTGCTTGTTCTGTTTTGACTGAAAAGTCATGATTTTCCCCTCCTGAATGAAAATGAATGCTTTCTTTATTAATATGGAAACATTTTGTTCTCATTTTAGCATTCTGATCTTTCTGTGACAAGTATTGTCTGAAATATAACAAAAATCAGAAGGATTAAGATTATGTTAAGAAACAGTACGAAGGAACATGAATTTTATATTTCCTTCACGAAAACAGAAAATAATCGGGCCGGGGAATGAAAAAATGAGAAAAGGAAACAATATTTTACGTAGATTTAACGAGAAGTTTTAAACAGATTTAACATTGATACTTTATGATATGCACTGTCGACAAGGGAATAAGGTTAAAACATAAAATTATGAAATCAGGGAGAGAACAACTATGAAATTGAAAAAAGTTACAGCAGTTATTGGAGCAGCAGTTATGATGATGTCACTTGCGGCATGCGGAAGCAGCAGCAAAGGAAACGGTGACGGAGGATCCGCTTCCGGCGGAAGCATCAACGTCGTTTCCCGTGAGGACGGTTCCGGTACAAGAGGAGCTTTCGTAGAGCTTTTCGGTGTGGAAGAAGAAGTGGACGGAGAAAAAGTGGACAATACCACTGCAGATGCAACAGTAACAAACAATACATCCGTTATGCTTTCTACCGTTGCACAGGATCCAAACGCAATCGGATATGTATCTCTTGGATCTCTGAGTGATGATGTCAAAGCGGTAAAAATCGATGGAGCAGAAGCTACAGCAGAAAACATCGAGAATGGTTCTTACAAAGTGTCCCGTCCGTTCAACATCGTAACAAAAGACGGACTCAGTGATGTGGCTCAGGATTTCATCAACTATATTATGAGCAAACAGGGACAGGAAGTTGTTGCAGACGAAGGATATATTCCGGTAGATACAACAACAGATTACACAGCATCCGGATTAAGCGGAAAAGTAACAGTATCCGGATCCTCCTCTGTATCCCCGGTAATGGAAAAACTTTCCGAGGCATACAAGAAACTGAATGCAGATGTAGATATCGAACTTCAGACAAGTGATTCTACAACAGGTGTATCCAATGCCATCGAAGGCATCAGCGATATCGGAATGGCTTCCCGTGACCTGAAGGATTCTGAAACATCAGAAGGCGTAACAGCAACTGTGATCGCCACAGACGGTATTGCGGTTATCGTAAGCAACGACAACAGCGTAGATGAACTTACAACAGATCAGGTAAAACAGATTTTCACAGGTGAAATCACTTCTTGGGATGAGGTAACAGAGTAATTATGAAAAATTGGAAGGAAAAAGGCATGCATGGAATCTTCTTCCTTGCTGCCTGTGCTTCCGTTTTGGCGGTAGCACTGATTTGTATCTTTTTATTTGCGAATGGTATCCCGGCCATGTCAAAGATCGGTTTCCTGGATTTCCTTCTGGGTGAAGAGTGGAGACCGAGCAATGATATTTACGGTATTCTTCCGATGATCATGGGAAGTATCTATGTGACGGCAGGAGCCATTGTGATCGGTGTGCCGGTCGGTATTTTTACATCCGTATTCATGGCACATTATTGTCCGAAAAAGATTTATCCGCTGTTAAAATCCGCGACGGAGCTTCTTGCGGGAATCCCGTCCGTTGTGTATGGTTTCTTCGGGCTGGTGGTCATCGTACCGCTGATTCGAAACTTTACGACGAGCCGTGGAATGGGCGGAAACGGACAGACGATGCTGACAGCATCCATTATTCTTGGAATTATGATTCTTCCGACCATCATCGGTGTGACAGAGTCCGCCATGAGAAGTGTGCCGGAACAGTATTATGAAGGATCCCTCGCTCTTGGAGCGACGAAGGAACGGACGATTTTCCGGATTGTCATTCCGGCAGCAAAATCCGGTGTGATTGCAGGAATTGTACTGGGCATCGGCCGTGCCATCGGTGAAACCATGGCAGTCATCATGGTGGCAGGAAACCAGCCGAGAATGCCAGAGGGAATCTTTAAAGGGGTCCGTACCATGACAACCAACATTGTAATGGAAATGGGATACGCGGCGGATCTGCACAGAGAAGCACTGATTGCGACAGCGGTGGTACTGTTTGTATTCATCCTGATTATCAATGCATGCGTATCGTTATTGAACAGGAGGAGCGAAAATGACTAGTGGCAGAAAAGTAGAAAGTATCATTTTGAAGGTACTGATTTACGCGGCAGCTGTAATTACGTTCGCGGTACTTCTGTTCCTTCTGGCTTACATTTTGATCAACGGGATTCCGAATATCAAACCGTCTCTGTTCTCTCTGGAGTATAATACAGAGAATGCGTCTTTGATGCCGGCCCTGATCAACACGGTGATCATGACCTTCCTGTCATTGATCATTGCGATTCCATTTGGTATCTTTTCTGCGATTTTCCTTGTGGAATACGCAAATAAAGGCAATAAGTTTGTCGGAATCATCCGTTTGACAACGGAAACCTTACAGGGAATTCCGTCCATCGTATACGGACTTTTCGGTATGCTGTTTTTCGTAACGGCTCTTGGATGGGGCTATTCCATTCTGGCAGGTGCGTTTACCATGTCCATCATGATCCTGCCTCTGATTATGAGAACGACAGAAGAAGCATTAAAGGCAGTACCTGATACATACAGGGAAGGAAGCTTTGGACTTGGAGCAGGAAAGCTGCGTACGATCTTCCGGATCGTGCTTCCGGCAGCGGTTCCTGGAATCATGGCGGGAGTAATCCTGGCAATCGGAAGAATCATGGGAGAGACGGCGGCTTTGATGTACACGGCAGGAACGGTGCCGCAGATGGCCACATCCCCGATGTCTTCCGGACGTACGCTGGCTGTTCACATGTACAACCTGTCAAGTGAAGGGCTTTACATGGATCAGGCTTATGCGACGGCGGTTATCTTATTGGTAGTGGTAGTAGCGATGAATGCGTTATCTGCATTTGTGGCCAGAAAACTTACAAAGGGGACACGGTAATGGGTAAAATAGATATTAAAGATATGGACTTGTTTTACGGCAGTTTCCAGGCACTGAAAAATGTCAACCTGGAAATTGAACCGAATAAGATTACAGCGTTCATCGGACCGAGCGGCTGTGGAAAATCCACGCTTCTGAAGTCTTTGAACCGAATGAACGATCTGGTGGAGGGATGCCGGATTGAAGGCAAAATCCTTCTGGACGGACAGGATATTTACGCAAAAAATATGGATGTCAACACCCTTCGGAAACGTGTCGGCATGGTATTCCAGAAGCCGAATCCGTTCCCGATGAGCATCTATGACAATGTGGCGTACGGACCGCGTACCCACGGGATTCATTCCAAGGCAAAACTCGACGAGATCGTGGAGAAATCCCTGCGAAATGCGGCCATCTGGGACGAAGTCAAAGACAGGTTGAAAAAGAGCGCCCTTGGCATGTCCGGCGGACAGCAGCAGAGACTTTGCATCGCCAGGGCACTGGCAGTGGAACCGGAAGTCCTTTTGATGGATGAACCAACCTCCGCCCTGGATCCGATTTCCACATCGAAAATAGAAGATCTTGCGGCAGACCTGAAAAAAGATTATACTATTGTTATGGTGACACATAATATGCAGCAGGCAGTACGAATTTCCGATAATACGGCATTTTTCCTTCTGGGAGAAATGATTGAGTATAACAATACAGAAAAATTATTCTCGATACCGTCAGATAAGAGAACAGAAGATTATATCACAGGGAGGTTCGGCTAAAAATGAGAAACAAATTCGATATGCAGCTTGACTCTTTAAAGGAGCAGCTTACCAATATGGGAGAACTTTGTGAAGTCGCTATCACAAAAGCTACCGAGGCGATTCTGGAAGGGAAAGAAGAGCAGGCAAGAGAAGTGATTCTGGCCGATGAAGAGATTGACCAGGCGGAGAAAGATATTGAGCGGCTCTGCCTGAAGCTCCTTCTCCAGCAACAGCCGGTGGCAAGAGATCTGCGCCAGATTTCGGCGGCACTGAAAATGATTACGGATATGGAGCGGATCGGGGATCAGGCTTCCGATATCGCAGAGATTCTCCTCTCGACAAACCTCAAGATGGAGAAGGATAACAAGGATATCGGTGTAATGGCCCAGGCAGCGGCCAAGATGGTCAGAGAGAGTGTCCAGGCATATGTAGAACAGAACATGATGCTGGCCAAAAAGGTGATGACAGCAGATGATGAAGTGGACAGACTGTTCGACAAGATCCGGCAGGAAATCATCGATTACATTGCCAGACAGGGCGGCGAAGGCGGAGAAGCAGCGGTGGATCTCATTATGGTAGCAAAGTATCTGGAACGAATCGGAGATCATGCCACCAACATTGCGGAATGGGTAGAATTCTCCATTACAGGAAATCACCGTATTGCCACAGAAATCCATGATAGAAAGAATGCAGGAGAAGAGAAATGATTTTTTGTGTAGAAGACGACAGGAACATCAGAGAACTGGTAGTATACACATTATCAAGTACCGGCATGGAAGCGGAAGGATTTGAAGACGGCGAAGTGTTTTTTAAAGCTTTGGCAGAGCGACTGCCAGAGCTTATTTTACTTGATATTATGCTGCCGGGAGAAGACGGACTTACCATATTGAAAAAACTGAAAAACAATAAAAAGACAAAAGACA
>CAJFMZ010000050.1:0-13659 GCA_904393575.1 uncultured Sellimonas sp.
TATTTCGGCGTGATGGTTCCGTGTTCAATCACATCGCACAACAATTCTCCACTGATGACCTGTTCTTCCTTGTCCATATCTTCCTGGATAATGGAGGCCGCTTCTTCCGATCTGGTCACGGACTCCAGCACCGATACGCCTTGGGAATAGCGGAAAATATCCAGCTGGCTTTCATATCCGCAGACAAGTTCTTTTAAAAACTCCCATGCCAGATCTTTTTTGGTGCTATCGTGATTGATTCCTATCAAAAGTGCGTCCACCTTGGAAATATTCTCCCCTTTGGTACGGCCTGGAAAGGTCGTGCAGTCCCACTGGAAGTTCGAGTATTTCTTGATCTTATATGGATACGTTTTGTATGTCCGGTACTCTGCAAACGTAAGTGGCATGAAAGCGACTTTGCCTGCATCAAAATCTTCCTGGGTCACATTTTCTCCCTGATTCAGGGCCAGAAGTTCTTTCATAAATTTCAGTGAATTGATTACATACTGATTGGAAAAGTCTACATTTTGCTTTTCGTTGTCAAATGCGCTTCCACCACTTGTATACATGGCATCCTGCCAGGTATAGTTATAGGTTCCGAACTGGTCGATTCGTCCGTCTCCGTCCGTATCTTTTGTCACTTTTCTGCAAATATCCATGAAATCATCCCAGGTCCAGTCTTTTTGCGGCATTTCAATTCCTTCCTGCTGAAGGAGTGTCTTATTTACAAACAGCATGGTGGGAACGATTTCATAGGGCAGCGCATACTGAATGTTCTCCATCCCTTTTCCTATTTCCAGACCTGTCTGAAAAATCTTCTGGCTTTGGAAATCCGGATCTGATTCCATAAGGGAGTTCAGTTCCTGCAAAATGCCCAGGGAACAGTACTGGTTGAAGTCTGTGTCCAGAACCATAAAAACGTCCGGCATATTTCCTTCCAGAATCCGTTTGGCGCACCACTCGGAATAGTCCTTTTTTTCAATTCCTGAAGTATACCGGACCTTGACTCCTGGATATTGTTCTTCAAAGCGCTGAATCGCCCGGTCGATGATGACAAAGACGTCTGCGTTTTCCACATCCCAGTTGCTTCCTGTAAACATGCCAAACTCCAGTACCCGCGTCTGTTCCTGCGGCCTGCTGTAGAAATACATTCCGGCCAAAAGAAGGACTGCTGCCGCTGCCTGTATGATTCTTGTTATCCATTTCCTGTCCAATCTCATCTTCCTACTCTTCCGTCGTATTCTTATGTGCGTTCGTCTGTACCGCCCAGATTGCAAGCTGTGTCCGGTCTCTTAGATTCAGCTTGTTCAAAATCGTACTTAAATAATTTCGGATCGTTCCTTCAGAAAGGCTCAGTGCGTCCGCAATTTCCTTATTGCTTGCCCCTTTTTCTACCTGTGCAATGATTCTCCATTCTGTCTTTGTCAACTGCCGGATATCCTTTTCTTCGACCGGGATCGTGTAATTCGTTTGAGCCATTTGTGAAAAGAGTCTCAATACTTTTGTTGCGATATCCGGATTGATCATGGCGCGTCCACTGTAAACGGTGCGTATTGCCTCGCTGAGTTCATCCATGGATACGCCTTTCAGAAGATATCCGCTTGCTCCATATTTCAGTGCGTTAAATACATATTCGTCATCATCAAAGGTGGTCAGAATAATGATCTTGATGAGCGGATAATTTTCCTTAATGATTTTCGTGCATTGTACTCCGTCCATCTTAGGCATTCGGATATCCATCAGTATAATATCAGGTTTGTTTTTCCTGATGCACTGGATCACTTCCTGTCCATTTGCGGCTACATCGGATACTTCGATATCCGGCTTGCTGTTTAACACGATCTGAAGACTCTGCCGGATCAGTTCCTGGTCATCTGCAATCAGTACTTTAATCATATTCTTCCCCCCATCTTATTGGAATCCGGGCATCAATCAGAAATCCATGATCTCCTGAAAAATGGATCGATCCGCCCAGCATGGTCACTCGTTCTTTCATATGTTTCGTTCCGAAACCTTTCTTTATCTCTTTGCATCCACATCCGTTATCCTGAATTTTCAGGTACAGGACTCCATCGATTTTTTTGGCATCGATCTGTATTCTGGTGGCTTTCCCATGGCGCAGGGCATTTGTCATGCCTTCCTGAATAATCCGGTAAATCACATTTTCTTCATCCTCACTGAAGCGGAACGGTTTCACTTCGGAGTGAAAGACCACTTCTACACCGGCCAGTGAATTCATCTCTGCGATCATATCGTGGATTGCTTCGTCCAGTTGAAAATGTTCCAATGCATCTGCACGCAGTTCGGAAACAGAACTGCGGACGTCTTTGATCCCGCCCCGCACCGCTTTTGCAACCACTTCCAGCTGCTTTTTCGTCTGTGCCGGATCCACATCCACCAGCGCAATGCAGGCATCCACCCCGGCGGATACGCCGGTCAGGGTATGTCCCAGCGTATCGTGAATTTCTCTGGCTACCCGGTTTCTTTCTCGTGTTTCCGCCATTTTTTCTGTCATCTCATTGTATTCTTTCAGGCGGTCATTTGCATATTGAAGCTGCCGGGACCATTCATTGACTTCCTCGATCGTATTTCTCTGTTCGTTGATGATATTGATACAGTACAGAATAAAGATTACGATATTCAAAGATCCCAGTATGTTATAGACCGAAAGCAGCAACTGCTGCTGTGACTCATTGTAATACTGTATATAGTCCCTGATCGAAAACAGATGATTGGATACAGAAATCAGATCGTAGTCCGCTACCAGATATCCAAGTGTTGCAATACCGATCAGGAGGTATTTTATTTTTGTATCATTGACAAATACGAGAATATTGGCAAAAACAAGTAAAATCACGCCATTGTAGTTAAAGTCCAGAATCCAGATGAGGATGATACTGCAAATCAGATCTATGGCCAGTGTAATGGGAATGATTTTCCCTTTTTGTCCTTTCCATGTCTCCCGGATCAGCATGTCTGTTCCCAGAAGCACAAGCAAGAGACATACAATCCATACGATCACTGCAGGATATTTGGGAATGGCATCCACCTGTCCTATAAACACTCTGGCCTGATCGTCCTCGCAGATTTTCCTGGTCGTTATATAGATAAAAAGGCTGATTCCGCCTGCCTGTACCATGTTAATCAGAAAAAAGAGCAGTTTAATAATGCCCATGACTTTTCTTTTCATCCTACTGCCACCCATCTATGTCGTAATTCGCCAAATTTTCTTTGGTAATCAGCCTGCTTGGAAGCTTGACGTATTTCTTCACTTTTTTGCCTTCCAGTGCCTGATACGCCATTTCTGTCGCCATCTTTCCAATCGTTTCCGGGCTCTGGCTGCTTGTCCCTGTTACATATCCCAGCTCCAGCATAGCTTTAAAATCCGGCGAGCCGTCCACTCCATAGATCAGGATTCCCTGTTCTCTTCCTGCTTTCTGGAGGGCTGCCAGCGCACCAAGTGCGGATGGATCGTTGCCGCCAAAGACGACATTAAAGTCCTCATCCAGAAGTCCGGATACGACTTCCGCTGAGATTTCGATCTCTCCGCCGCTGAAGCTCTGGCTCACTACCTGGTATTGGGGATGGTCTGCAATGGTATCCAGAAATCCCTGGACTCTCTGAACAATCGAATCCTGCATCGGATTGTCCAGAATCATAATCCGGGCCGAATCCACCCGTTTCATCATATCCCTGGCACATTCCTGCCCTGCCTGATAATTATCCGTCTCTATCGTGGACAGAACATAGTCCGAATCATCTACCTGTGTATCGATATTGATAATTTTCACCCCTGCTTTCCTGCATGCCTGTAAAGCAGGTTTCACTTTTGCTTTATCTACGGGATTAAGAAAAAGAATTTCTATTCCTTCATCGATCATATCGAGAATCTGCTGATTTTGTTTGGACTGGTCCTGAAGCGGGTCCCGGACAATGAGTTTGTCCCCGTTTGCTTCAACTCCCTCGGCAATCTCATCGTTTAAGACATCGAAATAGGGATTGTTTCTTGTCATATAGGTAGCCCCAAAGATATGTTTTTTCTGATCCTGTTCTTTTGCGCATCCGCTGAAGAAGAGTGCAATGCACAGTGCTGCCGCAATATATTTTGTTCTTTTCATCCTCTGCTCCGTTCACTTCTTCGTCACAATACTATCTATTATGGTATAACTTTTGCTATATTTTATCAAGTGTCTTTATCATAAAGAGACCGCTGCGAACTAATGACGCACCAGTCTCTTTTTATGATTGTTCCACTTTATTTTCTGTTTCGGAGATAATCAATCAATACCGCAAGGAGAATAACGACACCCTTTACGACATCCTGCCAGAATGAGTTGACATTCATCAGGTTCAGTCCATTGTTCAATACACCGATAATCAGAGCACCGATAATCGTTCCTCCGATCTTACCGGAACCGCCTGCCATGGATGTTCCGCCTACTACTACGGCTGCGATGGCATCCATCTCGGCGCCTTCTCCCGCTGTCGGCTGTCCGGAATACATTCTGGATGCCAGGATAATTCCGGCAAGTCCGGCCATCAGCCCTGCATAAGCGTGTACGATAAATTTCACTCTTGACACTTTGATTCCGGAAAACCTGGCTGCCTGAGTGTTTCCTCCTACCGCATAAATATGGCGTCCCAGTTTGGT
The DNA here is from genome assembly GCA_904393575.1 of uncultured Sellimonas sp. Classification (GTDB taxonomy): domain Bacteria; phylum Bacillota; class Clostridia; order Lachnospirales; family Lachnospiraceae; genus Sellimonas. The sequence continues at coordinate 4,631 of CAJFMZ010000050.1, forward strand.
CTTATTCATCATCAGAGCTGTAATGACGATGACTACAATCATGATGATGACAGGAACCGGAACCGGTCCGATATAACCTGCCCCGATAAACTGCCATGTTTTTGTGACAACCCGCACCGGAGAACCGCCGGTATATACTTTTGCAAGTCCTCTTGCAATATTCATCGTAGCCAATGTAACGATAAATGGTGGAATGGTTGTCTTGCAGATGACAAAGCCGTTAAATACACCGATTAAAAGTCCGACTAATACTCCCGCTATGAGCGCTGCCGCAATCGGAAGCTGATACCTTGATACACAACCTGCCGCGATTACTCCTGAAAGAGCAATGATCGATCCGACAGAAAGATCGATTCCTCCCAAAATGATAACCATGGTCATTGCGCATGCAATCAGCATATTGGTCGAAATCTGCCGCAGAATATTAAATACGTTCTGCGTTGATAAAAATGAACTGCTTGTGGCCGGCAGAACCGCAAGAAGAACACATAGCACCAGAAGTGCTATAATAATTCCCAGGTTTTCCCTCAAAAATACTGCTGCTTTATTCTCTGTTGCAGGCAGTTTCGCTTTCTTTCCATTCATCTGAGCCATGTTTCGTTCCCCCTTTTCCTTCTACTTCGCCGCCAGCTGCATCACAGCTTCCTGAGTGACTTCCTCGTGGGAAAGACATCCTGTGATACGGCCTTCCGACATGACATAAATCCGGTCGCTCATATTGATGATTTCCGGAAGTTCGGAGGAAATCATAATGATGGACATTCCTTTTTTCACCAGTTCATTCATAATCACATAAATCTCGGATTTGGCTCCTACATCCACTCCTCTGGTCGGCTCGTCCAAAATCAAGACATCCGGATTGGTGGCCAGCCATCTTCCAATGATGACCTTTTGCTGGTTTCCACCGGAAAGATTTCCGATTTTCTGCAGCTGTGATGGAGTCTTCGTAGACATCATGTCAATATATTTCTGTGTAATTTCGATTTCTTTCTTTCCATTGACCCGGATTCCCTGAATAAACTGCTCCAGAATTTCAATCGTCATATTAAACCGTACACTTTGTACCTGATAGAGTCCTTCTTCTTTCCGGTTTTCCGGGACAAGAGCAATTCCATTTTTCATCGCTTCTACAGGAGAAGTGATCTTTGTTTTCTTTCCTTTCAGATAGACCTCGCCTTTTGCTCCTTTTGTCAGGCCGAAGATTGCTTTCATGGTTTCACTTCTTCCAGCCCCCACCAGTCCGGCAAAGCCGATGATTTCTCCTTTATGCAGATTGAAACTGACGTCGTGTACCATATCGCCGTCAGAAATATGTTCGCACCGGAGTATTTCTTCCCCCGGCTTCTGATACTCTCTTGTATAGTAGTTTGTCAGTTCACGTCCTACCATCATGGCAATCAGTTCATCTTTGTTTGTCTCTTTTACCACTTTGGTTCCGACATACTCCCCATCTCTCATAACCGTTACTCTGTCGCAAATCTGTTCGAGCTCGCTCATTTTGTGAGAGATGTAAATAATTCCTACGCCACGTTTGGTCAGTTTCCTCATCGTCTCAAACAGGAATTCCACTTCTTTATCTGCAATCGAAGAGGTCGGCTCATCCATGACAAGAATTCTGGAATTGTACGAAATCGCTTTTACGATTTCCACCATCTGCTGCTGTGCTATTGTCAGCTTACCTACCAGAGTATCGGCTTTAATATGCACCTGATTGGCATCCAGTAGCTTTTGGGCCTCCTCATTCATTTTCGCCCGGTTAATAAGGAACCCTTTTCCAAATTCTCTTCCGAGAAAAATATTTTCCGCCACTGTCATATGCGGAACCAACACCAGCTCCTGATGGATGATTGCAATTCCGTTATCCTGGGCATCTTTGACGCCTTTGATTTCTACCTTTTTTCCATCAATCCATATCTCTCCCTCATCCGCAGAATAAATTCCTCCAAGGACTTTGATCAGTGTCGACTTTCCGGCTCCGTTTTCCCCAAGGAGGGCATGTACTTCTCCTGCGTGCAGTTCCAGGCTGATATCATTCAGTGCATGCACTCCTGCAAAGCGCTTATGTATATGTTTCATTTCCAAAAGCACATTTTTGCTCACGCTTTCACCCACTTCCTGTTTTGCTTTCATTCTTTCCGGGGAACGGATGCGGATCTGTTCCCCGGAAATCTGTTCTTTTTTACTGCCAGCCGTCTGTACCGTATTCGTCTACGTTGTCAGCAGTAATCAGGAATGTATCAACCGGATAACGGTCGTCTACTTCTTTTCCGTCCATAATGTCATACATGATTTCTACTGCTTTCTCTGCGATTGCAACTGGAGACTGTGCTCCGGTACCTTCCATCAGAGAGTCTCCGGATGCCAGTTCGGATTTTACGTCCGGTGAACCGTCAACGCCGTAAATCTTTACGTCTTTCAGGCCTGCTGCATTTGCTGCTGCCAATGCGCCAAGTGCTGTCGGATCGTTTCCTCCAAAGATGGCTACAACGTCTCTGTTGCCCTGAAGGAGGTCTTCTGCGATACCCATGGATACTTCCAGATTTCCTTTCGCATCCTGCTGTGCCACGATATCAAATCCATGGCCTTCAATAGCGTCCAGGAAACCATTGGTTCTGTCTGTAACCGAGTTCATGGTCGGGGAATCCAGGACAATGATTTTTCCGCCGTCCGGACATTTCTTTACAAGGTCTTCTCCACAAACTTTTCCTGCATTGTAGTTATCGGATCCGGTATAAGATGCTACATAGGACATATCCGCTACCTCTGTATCGAAGTTTACGATCGGTACGTCTGCATTTTTCAGTGCATCAAGTGCCGGCATGATTCCTTCTGCCTCAACCGGATTCAGGAAAATTCCATCGATGTTCTGTGATACCATGTCTTCTACCTGGGTAATCTGAAGAGAAACATCATTTGCCGGGTCTGTAGAAATCAGTTCATCGCCCTTTGCCTCTACCAGTTCTTTGATCTTGTCTTCGATCGTCACAAAGAACGGGTTTGTTCCGTCCATACAGGTGTAGGCGAATTTGTAATGTTTGTCGCCCTTATCCGATCCGCCGGAATCACTGTCTCCGCTGTTGCATCCCATCAACATGGTTCCTGCCATCGCTGCCACAAGCAATACACTTAACACTTTTCTTTTCATAATCTTTCCTCCTTTTTCTTTGTGTATTTTTGATAGTTTTATCATATCAAAGCGCTATTTTTTGTGCATGTGTACAATGTAACGATTTCCATATGACATTTGCAATAAGTTAAATGACAAATGTCATATATCAGGGCAAAAAAAGTGCTGTGCGACAGACAGCTTGTTGTGTTGTCTGCCTGGCACAGCACGATCCATTCCGATTTTCCTACGGCGCAGGCGGATATTCATTGCACAGCAGCCGATAAGGGGGTTCATCTTCTTCGATCTTCGGGAATCTTCCCATCGTTTCATAGAAACGATTATCCGTATTATCGTCATTGCACATGGAAACCTCCCCCAAAAGGACTGCTCCACTTCCTTTTTCCACTTCAAAATCATGATACAGATACGGAGTTACCGTAATACTTTCTCCCGGCGTCAGCCTGATCTGTGTTCCCGCCGGAACCGTATATTCCCTGCCGTCACTGTGGATGGTGACATCTGTATCGTCAAATGATCCGTCCTCTTTGGAATTATATACACGGATCAGTACATTGCCGCCTCCACGGTTGATGATGTCTTCCATTTTGGTCCAGTGAAAATGCATGGTCGCCGCCTGATCTTCTTCCAGATAAAGCAGCTTTTCCGCATAAGTTTTTTTATATTTCTCCATATGTGTATTTCCGTTTCTGAGGGTAATCAAAGAGAATCCGATCTTTCGGAAGTTGCCAAGACCGTAGTCCGTGATGTCCCATCCCAGCATATTGTCGCGGATTTCGTCATACTCATGTCCTTTTTCTTTCCATTCCTCCGGCGTAAAGCTGCAAAACGGCGGTAGATGGAACCCGCATTTTTGGATCATGTTCTCCATATTTTTTAATGCCTGATTGATTTCGGAACGTTTCATCTCTTTATTCCTCCTTTTCGCACCCGGAAAAAACGCGCATGGCATGAAGGACATCCTCTTTCATGCATTCTCTTGCCCAACAGGTAATATCGTGGAAAAATACCGGTCCTTCTGTTTCCATGCATTTCTTTTTTACGTATTCCCCGCCTGCTTTTGCGCGGTATGTATAGTAATTGATTTTTCTTACACCCCGGTCAATGCATTTTCTGAAATCCTCGTCGCTGACCCCGCTTCCGCCATGCATGACAATCGGGATTCCGATGGTTTCGCGGATGTTTTGAATTCGTTCAAAATCCAGTTTTGGTTCTGCGGTATATAAGCCATGGACGGTTCCGAACGAACATGCCAGTGCATCGATCCCCGTCGCCTTGACAAACTTTCCCGCCTCTTCCGGATCGGTATAGCAGTCATTTTGTGCTTTTCCATCTTCACTGTTCATGGCTCCGATTTCCGCTTCCACCGATGCGCCGTACTGTCTGGCGATTTCCACCGCAGTTTTTGTGTATGCGCAGTTTTTCTCATAAGGCAGCATGGACCCGTCATACATGACAGAGGAAAATCCCATATCCAGTGCCTCCCGGATCATGTCAAAACGATCGCAGTGATCCAGATGAACGCATACCGGTACTTTCGCCCTGTCTGCCATCAGCACCATAACCGGTCCGATTGTTTTCAGAGAGATATACGCTTCGTGTACCGGAGCAAACTGAAGGATGACCGGTTTCCCCAGCTCTTCTGCCGCCCCTAATACTGCCTGAATTCCTTCCAGTTCTGTCACGTTGAAGGCTCCGATGGCCATATTTTCCGCATCCGCTATGTCTAATACGGTTTTCATGGATACAATCATGTCATTTTCCTCCTATTCTTTTATCATTTTCTGCTTTTTCCAGCCTGCTTCTATTTTTTCTCTTAATTCCGGGAAAGACTTTAACCCGCTGATCGTATCGTATGTGGATACGCAGCACGCGCCGGTAGCCGCGGCGTATTCGACGCTTTCTTTCGGAGTGCATCCCTGCATGGCAGCGTACAGAAATGCAGCGATACTGGTGTCGCCGGCTCCCGTTCCGGACAAAATCCGTTCCGGGACAAAGCTGTCTTCAAAGAGCTCTACATTGTCCCAGCCTTCCAGGTCCGCATCCACTGTTTTCATTCTCTCTTTTCCCGAAGTTTTTAAGTACATGCCGGCCGCGCCGCATTTTAACAGGACAGCTCCGCATCCATAGGACAATGCCTTCTCAGCCAGAGGCTTGACATCTTTGCTCAGGAAAAGGATCGATACAATATCCTCCCCTTGCGCTCGTTCCTGCCATTCCTGATACTTGTTTCGGTCTATCATATAGGCCAGTTCTTCGATGCTCGGCACAAAAAAATCCACATAGGGAAGGACCTGCTTTAATATGCTTTCCCAGTCACACTGCCCCGCTTCAGAGTCCGGATCGACTGCTGCCAGATCCAAAGAAGAAGTAAGGCCCGCACCCTTCACTGTTTGATATAATTTCAGCAGTTCTGCGCCTCCATTTTCATAAAACCGACGCATCAGAGTCGGATATCCAAAATGGAAATAATCCGCCTGTTTCATTTCTTCCCAATGCAGATCCTCCGTGCAGAAGGTATGATTGCTGCCGGGATCGTGTAGAAATGCCCGGTCACTCCCTTTTGGAGCCAGTACGATCGTATAAGAAGTGACTCCCGCTTCATCCCGGATCAGGTGCATCGTACATCCGTATTCCTCCAGCTTTTTCATCATGATATCCCCGAAAAGATCCGTCCCGATTTTCGCTGTCAGAACTACATCGGCTCCCAGCCTGTCCAGAGCAAGCCCGGTATTGGAGACCGCTCCTCCCAATGCCATCTGAGCTGGTCCTACATTGATCAGTTTCCCCTGCCTTAGAATTTCCGAAAATTTTTGTGTGCCGGAATTTTGGAATTCTGGGGTAATATCGAGAGAAATATGTCCTGCTACCATGATTTTTTTCTTTCTCATAACGCCCTCCTTCTCCGTCTGAATTTTATCTTTATCATATCATTGGAGTACTAAAAGTCAATTCGCTTTTGTAAACTTGTTACAATCATCACATAAGTTGTGACATTTGTAATATACGTTTTCCACAAATTTCATCGTACAATTTTGCCGGGCAGATTGTTGTGCTCATGGTCTCTTTTACGGAAGCCGGGATCCTGCGGATAAAAAAAGAGTTCTGAACGTTCCTGTTCAAAACTCTTTCTGCCGGTTTCCTATTTCAGTCTTTCAAATGCGGTCTCCAGATCTTCTAGGATATCGTCAATATGTTCCGTTCCGATAGAGAGACGGATCGTATTTGGCTTGATTCCCTGCTCTTTCAGCTCCCCTTCACTTAACTGGGCATGGGTGGTGGAGGCCGGGTGAATCGCCAGAGATTTCACATCCGCCACATTTGCCAGAAGGGAGAAGATTTCCAGGTTGTCAATGAACGCTCTCGCCTCCTTTGCCCCGCCTTGGATTTCAAAGGTAAAAATCGATGCGCCGCCCTTCGGGAAATAAGTCTCATACAGTCTTTTCTGATCCTCGTCCTTTGTGACCGACGGGTGATGGACACATTCCACCATCGGATGCCGGTCCAGATACGCAACGACTTTCAGCGCATTTTCTACATGGCGCTCCACACGAAGCGACAAGGTTTCCAATCCCTGAAGCAGTAAGAATGCGTTAAAAGGAGAAATCGCGGCCCCCATGTCCCGGAGAATGATAGCACGGAGCTTTGTAATGAAGGCCGCTCCCGGAGCCGCCTTGGTAAAGACCACCCCGTGATAACTGTCGTTTGGCTCTGTCAGGGACGGAAATTTTCCGGAAGCCTCCCAGTCAAAAGTCCCGCTCTCCACGATGACGCCGCCAAGACTGGTCCCGTGTCCGCCGATAAATTTTGTTGCCGAGTGTACCACGATATCTGCCCCGTGCTCAATCGGCCGGATCAGGTAAGGGGTTCCAAAGGTATTGTCAATCACAAGGGGAATCCCATGGGCATGTGCCGCTGCAGCCGCCGCTTCAATATCCGTGATATCGGAGTTTGGATTTCCAAGTGTTTCTATAAATACCGCTTTTGTATTTTCCTGAATGGCATCTGCAAACGCGCCCGCTTGAAACGGATCCACAAAGGTGGTTGTGATACCATATTCCGGAAGAGTATGGGCCAGCAGGTTGTAGGTTCCGCCGTAAATATTTTTCGCAGCCACAATGTGGTCTCCCTGCCCGGCAAGTCCCTGGAACGTATAGCAGATGGCCGCCGCACCGGATGCAACCGCAAGCGCCGCCGAGCCTCCCTCCAGGGCTGCCATCCGCTGTTCGAATACCGCCTGGGTCGGGTTGGTCAGCCGGCCGTAGATGTTTCCTGCTGCTTTCAGACTGAAACGGTCCTCCGCATCCTGGCAGTCATGAAACACATAGGACGTAGTCTGGTAAATCGGAACCGCTCTTGCATCCGTCGCCGGATCCGCCTGCTCCTGCCCTACATGAAGCTGCAATGTTTCAAATCTCAGGTTTCTCTTGTCTCTTGTCAAATTTTTTTCCATACTCTGTCTTTCCTTTCGCTGCTTTTTCTTGTCTGATCTATGATCCGGTACTTTTCCTGACTGCTTTGATGATGTTCGGACTCTGTTTACCATGTACCTGTTCCACTATGCAGTAAACAACGGAGTCGAGTAATACCGGTCTCCCGAATCCGGAAGCAGGACCACAATCGTTTTTCCTTCATTTTCCGGCCGTCTGGCAAGCTTCACCGCTGCCGCAAACGCTGCGCCGGAAGAAATCCCCACCAGAATTCCTTCCTTTCTGGCGATCTGCCTTGCCCCAGTGTACGCCTCTTCCGAGCCGATCGTCAGAATCTCATCGTAAATTTCCGTATCCAGCGTCTCCGGAACAAATCCGGCACCAATCCCCTGGAGCTTGTGCGGTCCCGGCTCTCCTCCAGAAAGCACCGGAGAATCCGACGGCTCCATAGCCACGATCTTCACCTGCGGGTTCTTCTCTTTCAGATAGGTCCCCACTCCTGTGATCGTACCACCCGTTCCGACTCCCGCCACAAAAATATCCACCTGCCCGTCCGTATCCTCCCAGATCTCAGGCCCGGTCGTCTCCACATGAGCCTTCGGATTGACCGGATTCTCAAACTGCCCCGGAATCAAGCTGCCCGGAATCTCCCCTGCCAGCTCCTTTGCTTTCTCAATAGCCCCTGTCATCCCACGGGCACCATCGGTCAAAACAATCTCTGCACCGTAAGCCTTCAGTATATTTCTCCGCTCAACACTCATTGTCTCCGGCATCGTCAAAATCAACCGGTAACCAAGGGCCGCCGCCATCGAAGCAAGACCAATCCCCGTATTTCCGGAAGTCGGCTCAATCAGAACCGCCCCCTCCTTCAAAAGCCCCTTCTCCCTGGCATCCAGAATCATCGCTTTCGCAATCCTGTCCTTTACACTCCCCGCCGGGTTCAGATACTCAAGCTTCAACAAAATCCTCGCCTTCAACCCAAGCTCCCGCTCCAGATTCCTCGCCTCCAGAAGCGGCGTACCACCCACCAGGTCCAACACACTACCAAACATCGTCATATGGATCCCTTCTTTCTTTTTGGGGGACGTGTACCGATGCATCGGTACCTGTCCCCAATGTGCTTATTTCCTATAAAGTTTATAGGAATTATATGGTATCTGTTTTGGTTTGTCAAGGGATTTTTGTCTTTTTCTGGTTGTTGTTGAGCAAAAGAAAAAAGGGGACATTTGTCCCCTCTGCTGTTTTGGTAATCCGTTTGGATGGATTGGCCGGTCTTTTCTTTTTTGCTTAGATAATGTATTCGTTTCCTTTTTCTTTTTCCCATTTGACGAGATCGGCGAGTGTGTAGTGGTCGATCACGCTTTTGACTGCGGTGTCGAGTTCTTTCCAGAGGCGGAGTGTGGTGCAGGTTTCTGCTCGTGGACACTGGTTTTCTTCTGCCTCCAGGCAGTCTACCGGTGCCATGCTGCCTT
>CAJFMZ010000050.1:13676-27004 GCA_904393575.1 uncultured Sellimonas sp.
TCTGTCAGCCTCAGGATTTCGCCGACTTTATATTGGTCCGCGCTGTATTTGAGAAGATATCCACCCTGTGCGCCTCGAAGACTTCGGATATATCCTGCTTTTGCCAGGACTCCGGCGATGCTTTCCAGATATTTGACGGAAATTTCCTGCCGGGCAGCCACGTCTTTGAGGCGGATTGGTTTTTGCTGGTCGTGAAGTGCCAGATCCAGCATGAGTCTGAGTGCATATCTTCCTTTTGTTGAAATCTTCATGCAATTCCCTCCCAATCTTCTCTGTTATCATACCGTTTGGTGTGGGAATTCGTCAAGTATACGGACTTATCTTTTCTTCTTTTCTTCTGCCAGATAAGAGGCGCCAAGTGCCCCGGCGTAGCGGCCGTTTTCGGTCGGCTCCACTTTCTTGCCGATCTTTTTGCTGAGAATATCCGTGAAATAAATGCTGTGGCTTAATCCTCCAGTCAGAATAATGTGATCCGGTAATTCTTTTCTCTGGGCGAGCTGTGCTACTTTTGCCGCCACCGAATCTACGACTCCGGCCGCGATGTTTTCCCGTTTCTGTCCTTCTCCGATATAGTTGATGACTTCGGACTCGGCAAATACGGTGCAAAGGGAGCTGATCGGAAGTACTTCTCCTGCTGCTGCCATTTCGAACAGTTCATCGATGGTCACTCCAAGGCGGTTGGCCATGATTTCCAGGAATTTCCCGGTACCGGCGGAACACTTGTCATTCATCAGGAAGTCTACCACCATCCCCTGTTCAACAAGGATGACTTTCGTGTCCTGACCGCCCACATCAATAACAGCGCAGTCCCCCTTTGCCAGCTCCCGGCCTCCGCGGGCATGACAGGTGATCTCCGTGATCACATAGTCTGCAAAATCCACTGCTACACGGCCATATCCGGTTGCCACAACACGGGTATCATCCTTTTCTACATCTGCTCCCAGTTCTTTTAAATGGTCTTTGATTTTTTTCGTTGTCTCTTTACTGCTCCACCCAGTCGGAAGTACGAAGTGCGCATTGGCGTCCCCCCGCACAACGACTTTGGAAGCGGTTGAACCAATGTCGATTCCTACGTAATTCATGTTTCATTCCCTCCATCATGATTGGGGGACGCCCCTTTGGCGTCCCCGTAGTCTATTAACAGTACCGGTCCCTGTTGGGATTGATATCTTTTTCGATTTCTGCAATCTGAAGAATTTCAATCTGCTTTTCCGCTACAATCTGCCGGATCTCATCCAGATCCTCCTTCTGAACAAGGAGTGAGATGCCGCAGCACTTGCTGGCCTGCCGGGGCGTCGGAGCAATCGTTGCTTTCAGTCCCTGTTCTTTCATTGCCCGGTAGAGCCGCATCCCATTATCGTGATTTGGAAAAAGTACATAATACGAAATCATGTCTGCACCAGCTTCCTTTAGCTGTTTAACATTTCGATAAAGGCGCTGATTCTTGTCCGAAGCTGCTGCGCATCGCTGTCTGTGTAGTCCGTCTCAATACCAAGTACCGGGATGCCTGCTTCTTTCAGTGCTTTTTCTACATGGTATCCTTCACAGTCATAGAGGCTGCAGAATTTCAGATTGACATCAATGATTCCGTCTACCTTATATTCTTTTGCAAGCCGGATAATATCATCGATCCGAGCAGAATTCGGAGTGAAGCATGCACAGTTGATTCCCATATAGCGCTCTGCCAGATGGTCAATCTGCTCGTCCACCGTTCCTTCCGCCTCATCTACAAGCCGTTCAAAATATCTTGTTCCGGTGCACATTTCTTCACAAACGACTGCACCGCCGCTTGTCTCTACCAGATTGTGAAGCTTCCAGTTCGGAATAGCAAGCGGAGTTCCGGTCAACATAATTCTCTTGGTACCTTCCGGGAATACGCTGACACCGTCTTTGACTCTTTGATCCAGTTCATCGCAAAGTTTATTGGTCATCTCTGTAAATCTTGCCGGATCGTCATAGAAAGCAATCTGAGAAATCAAAAGTACGTCTTTTCCGCTGATCGGGAGCTTTTCGTTCTTTCTAAGATCATACAGTCTGGAAAGAGCCCGTCTCTTATTGTTAATCAGAACGATGGCATCATGCAGGGATTCTGCTGTCACTTTGTTTCCGGTCGTCTCTTCTACCACACCGCGGAAGATACGGATTTCATCTGCCCATGCCTTGACGTCCTTTGCCCGTTTCATCTGCGGAAGATCCATAACATGAACCGGAACGTCCTCCGCAAGAATCTCCCACGCTTTCTTCTTGCCGTCACAGGTGGTCTCCCCTACATACATATCTGCAATCCGGAAAAACGGACAGGTCCGGTCCAGTCTTGCGCCAACCGATGCCTTAATCAGCGGACAGGTATTGGTTGGAAGCACTTTCTCTCCACCCGGAACCCAGAACTGGGAACCGCCGCACAGACCGGTCGCAATGGCATCCGCTGCAAATACGATTTCATCCGGAACATATACGCAGAACGTTCCGAATACCTTTCCGCCTTTTTTCTGATGCTCGATCAGTTCCGCCGGTCGCACACCATGGATTTCCGCCACAACGAAATTGTAATAATCCATGCACTCCGGTCTGTTTTCCTGAGAAAGATACACATCTCCAAAGGCCTGAGGAAGTATCTCACAGAGCTGGTCGTGTGTCTCTACATCCATTCCAAGATCTTTCCACATCTGATGATAATCTGCCATTTCATTTTCCTCCTTTGTCGCGAAACAAAGGCACGGCTGCTGGTAAGCCGTACCCCTGTTTTCCGTACTTCTTATCTATTATTAAGGGTAACATGTTTCCGGCAAGGCTTCAATTTGGCCTGGCAGATTGTCTTATCGTTTTTTTACATATTTGTATTTTTTTATAGATGATCTCTATTTTCCAAAATCTTTTTCACAGCCTCGATTCCTTTTGCAATTTCCTCTTCCGTGTTCTGCTCGCCAAAAGAAAACCGAACCGTTCCTTTTGGGAAGGTTCCAAGACTCTGATGTGCCAGAGGCGCACAGTGCAGACCGACCCTCGTCATGATCCCATATTCCTGCTCCAGATAAAATGCCGCAATCGCATTATCCATTTCCAGAAAATCCAGGGAAACGACAGCCGTACGATGTTCCATCGTCTTCTTTCCGATCACCCGGACCCCAGGGATCCCAGTAACCCCTTCCAGAAACTGCCTGGTCAACACTTCCTTTTTCCGACGGATCACCTCGATCCCTGCCTCCTCCAGATAAGAAAGCGCCGCATGAAGTCCGATAATCCCAGGAAGATTCATGGTTCCGCTCTCATACTTATCCGGAAGCTCACTGGGCTGTGTCAACAGATCCGAATGGCTTCCCGTTCCTCCAAGAATCACCGGACGGACACAGGCATCCAGCCGGGGCGTAATCAGAAAACCACCAATCCCCTGGGGACCTTTCAGTCCCTTATGGCCCGCAAAAGCCAGAAAATCAATGTTCGCCTTCTGCATATCAATGGAGAGCGTTCCCGCACTTTGAGCAGTATCCACTGCAAAGAAAACCCCGTGCCGTTTGCACACTTCCCCGATCCCCTCAATCGGAAGCACCGTACCGCACACATTCGATGCATGCAATACAAGCACCAGTTTCGTCTTCGGACCAATCTTCTCCTCCACCGCTTCCGGTGTAACCTCCCCCTCTTCTGATGTTTTAGCTACATCATAGGAAATTCCAAACGTCTGCCGAAGGTACTCCAGCGGCCGCATCACACCATTGTGCTCCATACCCGAAACCACCACATGATCCCCCGGACACAAAAGCCCCTGAAGAAGCATATTAAAAGACCAGGTAATCCCCGGCGTAAAAATCACCTGCCTGGAACTCTCCGCATGAAACAACTTTGCAAGCATTTCACGAGCATCCAAAACCCGCTCCGCCACCTCATACGCACCCTCATAGCCACCCCGGTTAATATTAAAGGCCCCCTGCTCCAACAACTCCGCCATCGCCCGTCCAACACCAGGCGCCTTCGGAAACGACGTACTCCCATTATCAAAATAAATCTTGTCCATTTTTACCAGTTTCCTTTCTGATTTATGCCGCTTTTTTGTATATTATTTCGGGGACGTGTACCGACGCATCGGAACCTGTCCCCGATGGAAATTATCTGACAATTACTTCCAGCCCTTGATTTTACTGGGCTGGAGGCCGTTTTTTATTCATTGGGGACGTGTACCTGTGTATCGGTACACGTCCCCGATGAATATTGAATTTTTACGAGGCGAAGGCCTTGTGGTGGTGCGGTGACGCCGGCTTCGGTGCGTTCTTTGGTTGCGAGGATTTCTTGGACTTGTTCTGGCTGATAGAAGCCTCTGCCGACGCGGATGAGGGTTCCTGCGATGATGCGGACCATGTTATAGAGAAATCCGTTTCCTCTGATGGATATGGTGATCTCGTCTCCGTTCCTGGTTACCTCAAGTCCATAGACGGTGCGGATGGTATCCTCGGTGTTGGTGCGGATGTTGCAAAAGCTTTTGAAGTCGTGTGTGCCGATGAGGTAATTTGCCGCCTCCTGCATTTTGTATTCATCCAGTGGGAAGGAGACGTGGCTTGTGGTGAGCCGTCTGAGGGGATCTGGCAGGGGGCGGTTGAGAATGTGATATTCGTAGTATTTTATACAGTCCTGGTATCTTGGGTGCCAGTCCGCCGGTACTTCCTCAGAGCTGACAATGACAATGTCTTCGGGCAGTCTTTGATTGACGGCATAGGCGAACCGTTCCGGTGGAATGGTGCTTTCTGTGTCAAACACTGCTACGTTTCCCAGTGCATGAACGCCGGAGTCGGTTCTGCTGGCTCCGATGATGTGGATGTCCTCTCCGGTCAGTCTGCTGAGTTTTTTATTTAACACTTCTTCGATGGTAATGCCGTTTGGCTGTACCTGCCAGCCGCAGTAATTGGTGCCGTCGTAGGCGACGGTGAGTTTGATTCGTTTCACGTTTGTTCTCCTTCATTCCTTTGTTTCGCTTGTTTCATTTTAGCACACCAGAGCCAAAGAAAAAACTCCTTTTCCCTTCTGGAAATCCTTGTTCCTTTTTCTTGTGGATTTTTTTCATCCATGGTAAGATAATCAGCGAGGTGAACGAACATGAATAAAAAAGAAATTGCAGAAATTAAAAAACAGTTTTCTCCTGCCAACTGTGCCATCACACGAATCTGCGGCTGTTATGTGGACGGGGAAAAGGCGGTAAAGACGAAGTCGAAAGATGCATTCCTTTCTCTTCCGGAGGAGGAAATGTTTAAATATTTTGATCTGTTTAAAAAGACGCTTTCCGGAAGTATTGGGAAGAATCTGATGGATATGGAGTTTCCGCTGGAGCAGGAGACGTCTGGCGGTACTCAGGAGTTTCTGCTCCGTCTGCGGGACAGTAAGCTTCAGGATGATGCGCTTCTGGATGAGTTTTATCAGAAAATCATTGATTTTTATGATTATGGGGAGAATTATTATATTATTCTGATTCATGCCAATTATGACGTGCCTGGAAAATCTTCCGATGGAGAAGAGATGTTTGATGCATCGGATGAGGTGTATGAATTCCTGCTTTGCAGTATCTGTCCGGTGAAGCTCTCCAAGGCCGGGCTTTGCTACAATTCGGAGACGAATCATATTGAGGACCGGATCCGGGACTGGATCGTGGAAATGCCGGATATCGGCTTTTTGTTCCCTGCTTTTAATGATCGTTCTACGGATATCCACAGCCTGTTATATTATTCCAAAAACGCGAAGGAATTTCAGGATAATCTGATTGACAATGTCCTTGGATGTCATGTGCCGATGCCTGCCGGAGATCAGAAATCCACCTTCCAGTATCTGGTCAGTGATACGCTTGGGGATTCCTGCAATTTTGACACGGTCAAAACGCTGCATGACAATCTGACCGAGATGATTGAGGAGCATAAGGATGAGCCGGAACCGCTGTGTTTGGACAAGACGGATGTGAAGAAGCTTCTGGAGCGAAGTGGCGCAAAGGAAGAAAATCTGGAGCAGTTTGACCGGGAGTTCGATGCGGCTGCGGGAGACACGCCTTCCCTGCTTGCTTCCAATGTAGCCAATACAAGAACCTTTGAAGTCAAAACTCCGGATGTGGTGATCAAGGTCAATCCGGACCGCACGGATCTGGTGGAGACAAAACTCATTGATGGCATTCCATACCTTGTCATCCAGCTTAGTGACAGCGTGGAGGTCAATGGGATCCCGGTTTCCAACCGTCCGTCCGGTTCTCTTTCTGAGTAAGCGTATCCGAATACAGACCATGTGCCTTTCCTTGACGGAATCATCTGCTCTGCTGATTCCCTGGGAAAGGCACTTTTTCTTTTTCTACATAATGAAATGCGGATTCTGCTTTTTACCGGCTTCTATCTGTTTCACTGGCTGCCGGATCACCGTTTTCAGTTTTTCCGGGGATGTCCTTCTTGGATCCCCTAGATAAATCTCATGGTGCATCCTGTCTTCCCGGAGGTCCAGCTGATACCCGGTCTTCCTGGCATACTGTTCCATCTTCCGAATAGTCCCTGCCTCCTCGTCATATGGTCCGATGTGCATGCACTGCACACAGAGTCCCTCCTCATAGGAAAAGAATTCTGCTTTGGAAACATCCGTGTTCGTTTTCCTTCCAGCCTCATTTTTGGCCCATTCAAATACTTCTTCTGTGACAAATTCCGGGAGACGGATCATGGAAATCCAGCAAAGCTTCCCTTTCCTTGTCAGATCGATTTTCTCTCCTTCCGGCATCTTCCAGAGTCCTTCCAACGGCGGGACCACATAGGAAAAATAGCCCGGTATGGCATGTTCTCCCTTCCAGCTCATTTTGATGGTATAGGAAATGCCGTACAGGATTCCCATCGCCTTCTGATAGGCTCCCTCCGATTCATTTGGATCGCCGGTGCCACGGACTGCTACATATTGCATCTTCGGAACCGTGATGATTCCGGGCTTTTGGGGCGGAAGATACCATTCTTTGTATTCTTTTTTATAATCAAATGTCATACTCATACGCTCCTTTCAAACGACCCATCCGCTTTTGCAGATCTGCCTCAAAGGCTTCCTGACTCAGGGAAGGATCTTTGGTGGTGTTCCAGATCTCACATGGCAGCTCCCGGCATCCGGCACAGCTTGTCCGATGCTGTCTGTAAACCGCGCACCGGTAAATCGGACAGGTCTTCCCTTCCGGTACATGAAATACCTTTCCGGACAGTTCATTACATCCCTGGCAGTTCTTTCCATAACAGCTGCAGGCCTTACAGTCTGCGCCACAACAGGTTATTTCAAGGATCTCTCTCTGCCGTTTCCGGCTGAATCCTTCCAGCACCAGATGATAAGATTCGTCCAGCATGTCCTTCAACAGGTCATCCGGCACCTCTCCGTCCGGGCGGATGGAATTCCAGTGGACTTTGTCCGAATAATGGCCCGGCAGGATATCTTCATACTGTCTGCGAAAGATTTCCCCTTTCATAGGTTCCAGCTTCAGATTAATATAGTAAGGACGCTCTTTCGAATCCAGACAGATGGCCGCAAACATCTTTCCTCCCACATGATAGCGGATCCAGTTCCAGACCGGCTGAAAATCCCTAGTCACGCCCCGCTTTTTTAACAGATACTCATCCATCCACTCATACCTCATCGTGTATCCTCCTTCGTCCCACTTTCATACCGTCTGGCCATCCTCAGAATCGTTTCCCTTAATTTTTCCCGAAGTTCTTCCGGTTTGATCAATTCTGCCTGATCCCCAAATGTCAAAAGCCAGGAGATCAGGTTCTCTTCATTGGTATAGTCTCCATGAAACAGCAGCGTTCCATCTGCCTGCTCCTGAAAACATCCGGTTCCAAATTCTTCCACCAGGCGCCATTTGCATCCCGGCTGAAATCGTGCTTCCACCCGGATCCCGCCTGGGAAAATCCGTTCATTGCTCAGATCCGGCATGGGAACCTTGCGGCCGGAAAATGTTTCCTCCAGCATTCGAAGCTGTTCCATGCGGTTCAGTTTAAACAGCCGGAAATCTTTTCGGGTATGGCACCACCCCCACACATACCAGCTGGACCAGCGAAACACCAGATAATACGCCTCAATCTTCCGCTTCGTCTCTCCCTGCGGGGCATAGTAGGCAAATTCCAGATACTGTTTCTGCTCCACTGCCCTTCGGATCAGCTCAATCTTAGGTGCAAGAGACTCTTTGTACCAGGAGGAAAGATCGATTAAAATGGACTGGTTCCCCGTCATAAAATCCGAAGAGCCTGCCAGAAGCTTTTCCATCAGCTGTCCATAACGGTTGGTCCCGTGCACACTGTCCAGACTTCGAAGCCCCGCCAGAATATCCTGCATCTCTGCCCTGGTCAACAGCGTACGGTCTATCCGGAAATTTTCCATAATAGAAATCCCACCGTTCTTTCCCTGCCTTGTCACCACTGGAATCCCCGCCATGCACAGATTCTCAATATCCCGGCTGATGGTTCTCCGGGATACTTCAAACCGTCTGGCAAGTTCCGGTGCAGTGACGGTCTCTTTTTGCAGTAAAAGGGCCAGAATTCCAATCAGCCTGTCAATCTTCATCTCTTCACCTCCTGTTCTGCTCTAACCATACCACAGGTAACCTGACACCTGTCTGTCCTGTTTTCAGTATCTAACAAAAAAAGCATTCCCAACCATCGGGAATGCTCTCTTTTCCTAATATTAAAAGATCCAGATATGAAACGGCAGAAATCTTCCTGCTGCTACCGCGACCACCAGATAAACGACTACAATCACATATGCCAGAATATCCCGGCTGTTGTAGATCAGCGGCTTCATTTTCGTCCGCCCTTCTCCACCCCGGTAGCATCTGGATTCCATCGCCATGGCAAGATCATTTGCCCTGCGGAAGGCGGACACGAAAAGCGGTACGAGAATCGGAATCATGGCCTTTGCCTTTTGAATGATATTTCCGCTGTCCAGATCCGCTCCTCTTGCGATCTGCGCTTTCATGATCTTATCTGTCTCCTCCAGAAGAATCGGGATGAACCGGAGTGCAATCGACATCATCATTGCAATCTCATGCACCGGCACATGCAGGCGGTTCAGCGGATGCAGCAGACTTTCAATGGCATCCGTCAGCGCTGTCGGCGTCGTTGTAAAGGTCATCAGGGAAGCCCCCATGATGAGGTAAATCAGGCGAATCGCCATGTACACAGCTGTCCGAAGTCCCTCTTCTGTCACCCGGAAAACCCAGACATGAAGCAGGGTTCTTCCTCCTGTTGTCAAAAACAGATTGAAAAGAATCGTAATCAGCAGAAGAATGAAAATCGGTTTCAATCCTTTCAGGATAAACTTCACAGGAACTTTGGACAATTTGATACAGCCAAAGAGAAACACCGTAGCGATCAAATAACCCGGAATGCTCCGGAATAAAAATAGTGATATCAGATACAACAGCGTACTGATAATCTTTACACGCGGGTCCAGTTTATGGATGGGGCTTTTCGCCGGATAATACTGGCCTATTGTAATATCTCGTATCATTGCTTCAATACCCTTTCTATCTCATCGGCTGCTTCTTCCACCAGTGTAATATCTGTGGAAACCGGGACGCCTGCATCTCTCAGTTCGTGCATAATATATGTCACTTCCGGGGCGGCAAGTCCCACTTCTTCCAGCCTTTTATAATGTCGGAAAACCTGTTTTGGTGTGTCGTCAAAAATCTTTTCCCCATGATTCATCACGACAATCCGGTCCACATACCGGGCAACATCCTCCATACTGTGGGAGACAAGAATCACAGTCATATGAGTTGTCTTCTGGAGAAACGCAATCTGATCCAGAATGTCATCCCGCCCTTTCGGGTCCAGACCCGCTGTCGGCTCATCCAGCACCAGAACCTTCGGACGCATGGCAAGGACTCCTGCAATGGCCGCCCTTCTCTTCTGTCCTCCGGAAAGATCAAATGGAGATGCGCTGTATAAGGACTCCGGAAATCCAACCATTTCCAACGCCTCTTTCGCTCTCTTTTTGCATTCTTCCTCCGAAAGGCCCTGATTTTTTGGTCCAAAGCAGACATCACTTAAAACATCCGCTTCAAAAAGCTGATGCTCCGGATACTGGAAGACCAGTCCCACCTGCTGCCGGAGCTCCTTCATGGAATACCCTTCCTCATAAATATTGTTGCCCTCAAAATACAGCTCTCCGCTGGTGGCACGGATCAAACCGTCCAGATGCTGAATCAGAGTAGATTTTCCAGAACCGGTATGTCCGATAATTCCGATAAATTCCCCCTGCCAGATATCCAGGCTGACATCTTTCATGGCATGCTTTTCATAGGCAGTTCCCGGACTGTACACATAATTCAGGCCCCGCAGGCTTAACACCGGCTCTCCTTCGGGCCGGATCCTGGCATGCTCCCGGAAAACTTCCTGCGGGAGATCCGTTTGGAGGATCCCCCTTTGCTCGGCAAGGGTACAGATCTCCTGGCAGAGCGTCTGCCTGGTCAGTGTCCCGGCCGAAACCGGAAATCCTTTTTTAATCAGTGCGTCCGCTACGGCCGTCGCCTGTGGTACATCCAGCCGGTACTGCTTCAGCAGATCCACCTGAGAAAAAATCTCCGCCGGTTTCCCCTGCATCACAACCTTTCCCTTGTCCATCACATAGATATAATCCGCGTTCGTCACTTCTTCCATATAGTGGGTAATCAAAATGACCGTCACCTTTTCCTGGCGCTGAAGATCCCGGACCGTCCGGATCACTTCCTTCCGCCCGTTCGGATCCAGCATGGCCGTCGGCTCATCCAGCACAATACACTCCGGCTTCATGGCAACTACCCCTGCAATCGCCACACGCTGCTTTTGTCCGCCAGAAAGCTTATTCGGAGAACTGTAACGATACTCCAGCATACCTACCTTCCGGAGGGCATCCTCCACCCTCTGCCAGATTTCCTTTGTGGGAATCCCAAGATTCTCCGGGCCAAATCCCACATCCTCTTCCACCACCGTGGCAATGATCTGATTGTCCGGATTCTGAAATACCATACCTGCACTCTGCCGGATATTCCAGAGTTCGTCCTCATCCTTCGTATCCCGGCCGCCAACCCACATGGTGCCGCCTCCCGGAATCAAAAGCGCATTGATATGCTTGGCAAACGTGGACTTTCCGGAACCATTGTGCCCAAGAACCGCAATAAACTGGCCCTTCTCAATCTCCAGATCCACTCCGTCAATGGCCCGCTGCTTTCCGATGACATTCCCTTCCTCGTCTCGTTTCTCATATTCAAATACAAGCTTGTCGGTTTTTACCATACTCATCTGCAGTCAACCTCTTATTTCTTATAGTTTGCTCTTTCTTTGCAATTTACTCACATTTCGTATAGTGTACCACATTCGTACTAAATAGTAAAATAAAAAACGGATAAAGAAACCGATGCTCTCTGATTATGAAAGCATCGGTTCCTTCCAAATTCAAACTGCCTGACAGCAGATTTCTTTACAGCTTCTCCGGCTCCGGATACTCCTCGCCAAAGGTCTCCACTGTCACTTTTTTCATTCTCTGGGTTTCCAGAGGACGGTCACTGTAGTCCGTTGCCGTCTCGGCAATCTTATTGACCACATCCATACCTTCCGTCACCTTTCCAAATGCAGCATAAGCGCCGTCCAGATGCGGAGCCGCCTCATGCATAATAAAGAACTGGCTTCCCGCAGAATCCGGATGCATCGCCCGCGCCATGGAAAGCACGCCCGGCGTATGCTTCAGATCATTCTCCACACCATTCTGGGCAAACTCGCCCTTAATTGAATAACCAGGACCGCCCATGCCTGTACCATTTGGGCATCCGCCCTGAATCATAAATCCACGGATCACTCTGTGGAAAATCAATCCATCATAGAATCCCTTGCTGACAAGAGACACAAAATTTCTGACCGTATTCGGGGCGATTTCCGGATATAACTCCGCCTTAATGATGTCCCCGTTCTCCATCTCAAATGTAACGATTGGATTTGCCATTTCATTTCTCTCCTTTATCTTCATTCACTGCCTGTCTCACAAGACTAACATGATTGTAACACACTCCCACAAAACAGGCAAGCCGCAGCCCTCTCAGTCTGAGGGCATGCCTATCCTCTCTGTACCTTTGACCTACCGGACAACTCATACAAGATCATGCCACCCTTCTCCTCACAGCCCGTATTCCAGAGCTCTCCAAAAGAAAATGCCTTTTTCTCCCCGTAAGTCGCCGTCTGAACCAGAAAATCTTCTTCAGACTCCTCGTACCCAATCACCATAAACCAATGCCAGATATAGTCCTCAAACAACTCCCGGTTCTGATGCTGCAGCAGAAGAAACGGCACCGGATACCCCCAGTCGATCCGGCTCTTCAAAGCCTCCCTCGCCTTCTCCTCCGGCTCCTCTCCTCTTACAATCTCCATCCGCAGATCCGCCCTCTCCGGATCCGGATGCTCTTCCAGATAACGCAAAAACCCCTCCACAAACCACTCCGGCTTTCTCACACCACCAACCCGCGGCCTGATATACGGCTTCATCCTCTGGCCAAACGCAGCATAATCCTTCTGATTCAGATTCCTGATATCAAACGGATACCACCCCACATTGCCAAACCGCTTCGCAAAATAAATACACGTATCACACGCCGCAGCAGCCGCACAGCCCCCAATATGCATCACCACATTCGAAAACCAGTCCTGATTCCCGCCAACAGCACCATCAATCTCAAAATAATCCAGCTCCAACATCGTTACCATCTTCCTTTTTTACAGTCTATTTCGGGGACGTGTTCCGATGCACCAGTACACGTCCCCAAAATAGAATCATTTTTTAATTATCTGTCAATATAGATTATTGCTTCATACGGGCGTAATATTCCGTCCGTGTTTTCTGTGTTATAGTTGTGTATTACTTGTTCTGTTTGTTTCCATTTTTCCAGCAGGCTGCACGGTGCCGGTTCTGCTGTGAAGTTTGCGATGACGCACATAGTTTCTGTTTTCGTTGTGCGTGTATATGCGAAGATCTGTGGATCTTCTTCCAGCAGAAGTTGGAATTCTCCTTCTGTGAAGATTTCGTTTGTCTTCCGTAATTCTATCAGTTTTTTATAGTAGTTGTAAATAGATTCTGGATCTTTGCTCTCGTTTTCTGCATTAATTTCGATATAGTTTGGATTGACTTCAATCCATGGAGTCCCGTTGGTAAATCCTGCATTTGTGTGATTGTTCCACTGCATTGGTGTGCGGGCATTATCGCGGCTTTTTGCGTAAATGGATTTCATAATGTCTTCTTTTTTATATCCTGCTTCAAGTCGTTCCTCGTACATATGAAGTGTTTCAATGTCGCGATAATGGGTAATATCCGGGAATCTTACG
>CAJFMZ010000051.1 GCA_904393575.1 uncultured Sellimonas sp.
CCGGACCTCCCCGCTCGTCGCATCATAAAGCCGCGGAATCAGCTGAATCAAAGTCGATTTTGCTGATCCTGTCTGTCCGATAATACCAAAAGTGCTCCCTGCCGGAATCTTCAGGCTGACATCCGACAAAATATATTCCGGAGCATCCTCTCGATATTTAAAATAGACATGATCAAATTCAATCTCTCCACGCTCAACCTCATGATCCTCCGCCTCACTGTCTGTGATATCCACCTTCTCATCAATGATTTCCAGAATTCTGCTTCCCGACGCCATAGAACGGGTCATCATCAGAAACACATTGGAAATCATCATCAGAGAATTCAAAATCTGCATGACATAGCTCAAAAATCCAGTCAGTTCTCCTACCTGCATTCCGCCGACCTGAATCATCCTGCCGCCAAACCAGATAATACTCAAAATCGTTCCGTACATCACAATCTGCATGGCAGGCATATTCAGCGCCGCCAGACGAAACGCCCGCTCCGACTGCGTCTTCAGATTTACATTGACCTCTTCAAACTTCTGTATCTCGTAATCCCCTTTGACATAGGCTTTCACGACACGGATTGCCGTCAGATTCTCCTGAATGATCCGGTTTACCAGATCAATCGCCGTCTGCATCCTCGTATACAACGGCTGTACATGAGATACAATCGCAAACAAAAGCACCGCCAGAATCGGAAGCGCCACCAGAAACACAAACGCCAGACGCCCATTAATCGAAAACGCAACCGCCGTTGCCGCAACCAGCATCACAGGCCCCCGGCAGAAAGGACGAAGTCCCGTAGACACCGAATTCTGGATATTCGTCACATCACTCGTCAGCCTCGTCACAATTGACGACACCCGGAAATGATCAATATTCGCAAACGAAAACCCCTGCAGCTTCCCGTACTCCGCCTTCCGAAGCTCAGCACCAAGCCCCTGCCCCGCAAGAGCCGAAAACCTGGAACTGCCGATTCCCAGCAACAACGCCAACACCGCACAGACCACCATCTGCAGACCCTTCATATAAATATAGCTTCTGTCACCATTCACCACACCCACATCAATCAGGTCCGCCATGATCAACGGAACAATCAGCTCAAACAACGCCTCAGCCGCCACACACAAAATCGCCAGTATCCCATATTTCTTATACCTGCCCATATAAGAAAAAATTCTCCTCAGCATGTCCCGCACCTCCAAACACTTGCATATACAATAATTGTATGCTCACCCTTTCCGGATGTCAATATAGATTCACATTGGGGACGTGTACCGATGCATCGGTACCTGTCCCCAATGAAAAAAATCAGTCTTTTTTCTTTGTTGTGCTTAGTTTGTATGCAATATAGAGTATTGTAATTGCGATCGTAAGTGTGAGAATGGCCGCGGAGTACTGGTCGAAGATTTGTGTGATTTTGTACCAGGAGCTTCCGGCTTTTTTTCCGAGTGCTAAAAGAAGCAGGTTCCAGATTCCGCTTCCGGCTGTGGTGTAGAGGAGAAATCTTGGGAAGGGCATGTGATTCATGCCTGCGGGTATGGAGATGAGGCTTCGTACCATTGGGATGCATCTTCCGAAAAAAACTGCTTTGTTTTCGTGTCTGTCAAACCAGGTCAGAGTCTTTTGGATATCGCCTTCTTTGAATCCGGCTTTTTGAATCCATCGGTTTGTCAGGATATGATCCAGGCTGTCGACCGGGATCAGGCGGCCGGCCCCGTAAAGAATGACAGCCCCTGCCAGCGACCCGGCAGTGGAAGCAAGGAGCATCCCCTGGATCGTAAGGCTTGTATGTTCTGTCAGGAAGCCACCGAACGACAGTACCGCCTCGGAGGGAATCGGAGGGAATATGCTTTCAATGGTGAGAAGAAAAAACATTCCGAAGTACCCATAATCTGACAGCAGTCTGAGAAATTGCAGATCCATTTGTTCACCTTCCGTATGCAATAGCTATATCACACTGTATCACCTTTTCTGTCCTTTTATGCACAGATCGGCGCAAAAATGCCGCCGCGCATTTCGGATTTCTCTCTTCCTGCGCGACGGCATCTATTCTTTTTTGTTACCCTACGGCATTATTTTGCAGAGCCTCTTTTCTTTACAATCACAATGCCTGCAATGATGACAACAGCTGCGCCCATTACAATCACAAGCGGAAGAACCGGAGCGGTGTCTCCTGTCTTGACCGTATCTGTCGTCTTTGAAACGTTTGTACCGGCCGGCTTCTGGCTGGTTCCAGTATTTGTGGATGTGTTTATAATTCCAGTCTGTCCGTCTCCGTTATCAATCGTTTTCGTATTAGAAAGTACAATTACATAGTCGGATGCATGGCTGAATGTGAGGGATACGTTTCCGTCTCCTGCCACTTTTCCACTGCTGATGTAGACCATCTTTCCGTCACTGTCATAGTAGTAAAGATTTCCGTATTTGCCTGCGTACTGACTTCCTACATTCAGTGTCAGTGTTGCCTGGAATCCGAAGTCTCCTTCGTGAGCCAGGGAAAGCTGCATCACCGGATTATCTCCTGCCAGTTTCTTCACTATGCTGCTTGGAACTGCGTTGGTGTTCATGGTAACCATCAGATCGATATCTTTCAGGTCAGATGCCTTGATATCTTTTCCGTTGATCGTCCATGTGTATGCACCCATGTTGAGCTGGATCGTTACATCTTTGCCTTTGGCTGCCGCCAGAATGTCTTTGGAAAGAACGGTTGCACTTCCCATATTGACCTCAAAGGTCTCTCCTCCATTGGAGGATGCAATCGCCTCTACAAGAGATCCTGCGGTGTCACCTGGAAGTTCTGTTCCTGGAACGGACGGATTGCCCGGTTCTGCCGGCTCCTCTGTTCCTGGCTCCTCTGTTCCCGGTTCTTCCGGCGTTGCCGGTTCTTCTGGTGTCGTTGGTTCTTCCGGTGTCGTCGGTTCCTCTGTCCCCGGCTCTTCCCCAGTCTTGTCGCCGTATCCGCGGAATGTGTAATCGCGGTCTACCGTTACTTTTCCATCTTCCGGCCATCCTGTGATCCATTTTACATTTTCGTATCCTTCAAAGGTCGTCGGGAGAGTAACTACATCTCCTTTTTCTGCCAGGATACAGGAAATATAATCGAATTCTTTTTCGCTGTTGCTGTATCCCCAGTTGCTTCCCGCATACATATCATCGATGATGATCCGTACCAGGTAATTGGAGTACTCGGCCTCAACATAGATTACCGTACCGCTGGATTCCACTGTGGTACCAATATTCTCTGTGTTCCACCCTGTAAATTTCAGTCCAGGATAGGATTCCGGTTCTTCCGGCACATATTCTTCATAAATCGACTGACAGCTTGTACCTTTGTCCACTACGACTGCCTGTTCATCCACAAGGTATCTGCCATCTACGCCCGTATAGCTTTCATATACCAGAGCAACGGCCTTGTCACCGTAATCAGCGGTAAGACGGATCGCATTGGTAAGCGTACCGTCCGTTGGAAGCTCCATATCCTCCGGATACTGTTCCAACATATAATCCGGCGCTGCCCATTTTTCCATCTTCATATCTGTTGCCTGACTGGCCGGTCTGTACGCATAGGCTTCCTCATACATATCACCGTATGTTGTTCCCGCATCATAGATGAAGAGCTTTTCGTCTTCTGTCCAATCTCCCTGATCATTCAGATAAGCAAACCGCATTGTATATACATTCTTGTCATAAACTGCTGTCAGCGTTACATACACGGAACCGGTAATCACCTTATCATCCATGGATGCATAATTCAGCTTCCATCCCTGGAACTTCAGGCCCTGATAGCTGTCTTCCGGGGCAGGGAGCGTCTCCACATACGCTTTCAGATCTCCGTATGTACTGTTCTCCGGAAGAAGTACCATTTCTCCGGAATCGTATGCAGGTTCTCCGTCCTGATTCAGATAATTCCTGGAAATGTTAACCGGAGTCTTGTCATATTTTGCATAGACACTCATGTAGGAAATCTGCTCTGTCACCAGTGTATTTTCATCTACCGGATTTCCATAGCTATCTACCCAGCCGGTCTGTTTCGCTCCCTTGAACGAATGGTCCGCCGTTGGAATCTCAATACCGGCCTCTTTAAAGGTCGCTCTCTTTTCCACATTCTCCTTCTCGACACTGCTGACAGTTTCCCAGTATCCCTCCTCATCAAGAGCCGTGAATGTGATCTTTCCTTTATATGTCGTGTTTACAAACGTATCTTTGTTGACTACCTGCACATAATATGGATCTACTGTATAAAAATCATCTCTGTATTTGGTTACATCCGCTGTATTTCCGGCAAGATCCCGCATATATACATATTCCAGATACCATTCACAAGGATAGGTATTTTCATCCACTTCAAATGTTCCGATCCAGGAATCGGATGTCTTGTCATACTGAAGATCGATATAAGAAGTGTCAGTTACAATATCCTGGTCCGCAGCCATATACGCATAACAGTTATTTTCGTCCATGCCCACATTGTCCGCTGCCTTTATGGTAATGGTAACCGTATCCCCGGCCTGTACCACTTCACCGTTTTTGTCCACATCAATCGATGTGATCACCGGAGCTTCTTTATCATTGACCACTTCTTCGGATTTTTCTATGTTGAACCAGTAATTTTCCGGATGATCCATCTGGAATGCTGCCAGTTCTCCGATTCTGGAAAATCCAATTTGATCCAGCACCCATTTTCCTCCTGCCAGATCATTGAACTGTGTGCTTCCTTCATATTTCCCGGTCTCATCATCGAGATTTGCCCAGAAACCGATTGTAGAGTTGTTTTCTGTATTCTTAAATCTTACAATAATATTTCCCGGATCTTCCTCCATCACCGGATCCGTCTCAAAAGATACAGAAATCACATCTTCACTCTTTAATGTCTCTCCCTGCTGCTCCAGGACAAAATTCTTCACCGTATAATCTACCGCGTCCTTCTGTAAGGAAAAGGTATACATCTCTTCCGTGCTGCCATCCGGAGTAGATTTCCATGTCACATAGTTTCCTGCATAATCCACAGCCTGGATCCGGGTAATATATCCACTGTCCGCATTGACATCGCCCAGATCGAGTGTTCCTTCGTAACGCTGTTCTGCCTCATTGTATTCGAAAGTCAGGCTGGTAGAATACAGCCCTGAATTTCCTGTCTCAAAAAATGCCTCCGCTGATACGTAGTTGATCCCGCTGTCTGCGTCATATGCATAAATATAAAACTTCAGTGTATCTTTTGTCGTCAGGGTCTGACCCTGCTGCGGAAACTCAACCTTCTCAATCACCGGTTTCGTTGTATCGTACTGTCCATTTTCCGATGCGGTGCTGTTCTCATCCGACTCTTTGGCAGCCTCCGCCTTTACAGATGCTCTTTTTGCCTCTGCAGTCTCCGTACCGTTGCCGGCTGTCTGATCCTGCGCCTTTTCTTCTTCCGTTTCCGTCTGATCAGCAGTCTCGTCCTTCTGTGGATCTGTCACAGTATCCGGATCCTGCTGATCCGTTCCTGCTTCCTGTGCTGCCACAGAATTCTGCGGCTCTTCCTGATCCGTCTGCGCATCCGGCGTCTCGGCCTGCTGTTCCGCTCCGGTCTCTGCCTCCGCTGCCGTCTGCTCCTGCGCAGTCTGCTGCGGCTCTTCAGCCAGAACATTTGGAACGCACAGAGACGCTGTGATAGCTGCCGCCGTCAGAAGTGCTCCTGCCTTCTTTACCCATAGATTCCTTTTTCTCACTGTCATTGCCTCCTCATTGTCTGTTTGTTCTGCTGTGCCTTTAGAATCTCATACACAACAATTATATCTCTTCCTTTCTTATTCTACAAGAAAGCCAGGACAACTAAATGGAGTGGACAACGTTGTGGACATATTTTTTTGAGAAATGTTTGTTATTTTTTTCATTTATTTGCACAAAAATATGGAAAGAATTGCAAGAAAATTGTATAATAGTTGCAGAGCAAAAGAAAAGGGAGGACTCACAATGAAGCAAAACAGTATGTTAGCAATGATTTTAGCTGGTGGGAGAGGGACGCGTCTGCACGAACTGACCACAAAAGTAGCAAAACCTGCCGTTTCATATGGTGGCAAATACCGTATCATCGATTTCCCTTTGAGCAACTGTGCAAACAGCGGCATCGACACGGTAGGGGTTTTGACACAGTACGAATCCATTCTTCTGAACAGCTACGTTGCAGCAGGTCGCCGCTGGGGACTTGATGCAAAGAACAGCGGCGTTTATGTACTGCCGCCTCGTGAAAAAGCGGATGCGAACCTGGATGTTTACAGGGGAACCGCTGACGCGATTTCTCAGAACATCGATTTTATCGATACATTTTCTCCGGAATATCTCCTGATTCTTTCCGGGGACCATATCTACAAGATGAATTACGCCAAGATGCTGGCTTACCATAAGGAATGCAATGCGGACGCAACCATCGCGGTCATCGAAGTCCCATTAAAAGAGGCCAGCCGGTTCGGTATCATGAATACAGATGAAACCGGACGGATCTACGAATTCGAAGAAAAGCCGGAACACCCAAAGAGTACCCTTGCTTCTATGGGTATCTACATATTCAACTGGAAACTGTTACGCAAGATGCTGATCGCGGATGCAAAGGATCCGGATTCCAACCACGATTTCGGAAAAGATATCATTCCTCAGCTCCTTGCAGATGACAAGCGTCTGTACGCTTACAAATTCAAAGGCTACTGGAAGGATGTAGGAACCATCGATTCCCTCTGGGAGGCCAATATGGATCTTCTCGATGCTCACAATGAACTCGACTTAAACGATTCTTCCTGGAAGATCTATACCGAAGACGCAACGACTCTCCCTCATTATGTCGGACCTGATGCCGAAATCCAGCGGGCATTTATTACACAGGGATGTATCATCAACGGAACTGTCAAGAATTCTGTTCTGTTTACCGGAGCCCGGATTGGAGACGGCGCAAAGATCATTGACAGTGTCATCATGCCGGATGCGGAAGTCGCGGAAGGCGCGACGGTAACCCGCGCTCTTGTGGCGGACGGTGTCAAGATCGGAAAAGATGCTGTTGTCGGAAACGCTGGCAGCGAGCATATCGAATTAGTGGCGAAGAACGTAAAGGGGGTTGAATAATATGAGCAGAGCATTTGGAATTGTAAATTCAGCCGGAAACCATATCTGGGTAGACGGGATGAATGAATATCGCCCGATCGGAGCATTCTCCTTCCTTGGAAGATACCGTGTGATCGACTTCCCGATTTCCAATATGACAAACAGCGGGATTGATCATATTCATGTATATGTAAGAAGAAAACCTCGTTCCCTGGTGGAACACCTCGGAACAGGACGTCATTATAATCTGAACTCCAAAAGGGGCAAACTTCTGACCCTGTTCTCCGAGTTCCGCTCAGACAATGACGTATACAACACAGACATTGCAGCTTACCTGGAAAATCTGGAGTGCATTGAAAACACACCGTATCCATATGTGATTCTCACTCCGAGCTACATGGTGTTCTCAGAGAACTTCAGCTCCCTTCTTCAGAATCATATTGAATCCGGTGCTGACATTACTCTGCTCTACCACACCGTAGACACGGCAAAGGAAGAATTTTTAAGCTGTAATATTCTGAATCTGAA
This sequence comes from uncultured Sellimonas sp., assembly GCA_904393575.1. Taxonomy (GTDB): domain Bacteria; phylum Bacillota; class Clostridia; order Lachnospirales; family Lachnospiraceae; genus Sellimonas. Next base: position 7,589 of record CAJFMZ010000051.1, read on the forward strand.
CAAACAAAAAGGCGTGCTTTCTATCGAGCACAACAACGGAAACGCAAAGAACCGCAACATTTTCATGGATACTTATGTCATGAAAAAAGAGCTCTTCCTGGATCTGATTTCCAAGGCAAGAAAGCTGTCTTCCGTTTATACATTGTCTCAGATTATTAACTTTGAGTGCGCAGAACTGGATGTGCGCGGTGTTTCCCACCACGGATACTTCGCTTCCATCACAGACTTCAAGAGCTACTATCATGCTAACATCGACCTGATTAACTTCAAAACGGCTCAGAGCCTTTTTGATAAGAACTGGCCGATTTATACAAGAACAAACGACTCCTGTCCGACTCAGTATTTTGAAACGGCTTCTGTCAAGAATTCCGTTGTCTCCAACGGATGTCTGATCGAAGGAACCGTAGAAAACTCTGTCATCGGACGTGGATGCATCATCAAAAAAGGCGCCGTAGTCAAAAACAGTGTGATTCTCCCTGGCGCTTCCATCGGAAAGAATATTACGGTGGAAAATTATGTAATTGACAAAAACGCGGATATCCGCCATGTAGAAATATTGACGGCAGCCCAGGACAATCCTGGCTACATCAGACGTGGAGATAAGATCTGATACGGCTTCATCTCCTGCTCGTTTTCAGAAACAAGGAGCCCCGGCAGACAACCATCTGCCAGGGCTCTTTCTGTTCGTTGGCCTCTATTATAAGGTAAATACAAACTGCTCGTCCACATCATACTGATAAGTATTTTCTCCAGCCGGATGAATGTCCGTCTTCGTAAAGGTCCGGGTTCCGTCTGTCTGAAACAGAGCCTGCCCCTTCACATCTACGATGACCTCCCCGCTCTTGTCCGTCCATGCTTCCTCCCCTGTCTGGAAGGAGTCCAGCCCGTCCACATTTCCTCCGATCTTTGTCTCCTTCGCGGCGGCAACGCCGTAGGATACATATGCGCCGCTTTCCTTGTCCACCAGAATTTCCGTACAGATCACAGCGGTAAGCGTCAGACCGTCTCCCACATCCTGGTCCTTCATTCGCTCTTCATAGACGATGTTATAATCCGCCACCTGAATTCCATATGCCTCAAAAAGCTGATGCTGCTCTTCCAGGATCACTGCCGCTTCCTCCTCCGGCACCTGCTCCTGTGCCGCATAGGCACTCAGAAACTCTTCCCGGCTGATTTTCCGCGGTTCATAGGCGTCTTCCCCTGCATCTGCTCCTTCTTCCGCAACTTCCGCAATCTTTCCATCCGAATCTCTGGTAAAAACCAGCATGGTTTCTTTCGTCTCCCCGTCTTTTCGATACTGTACGCGAACCCTCTCGGTATAGTCACTTCTTTTTTCCAGTTTCATCTCCTCCGGCCGGATCTCACTTCCGTCCTCGGCCGCCTCCAGGAGATACTTGAAAGCCGGTCCTGATTCCAGAAACCTCGTCAGCTTGTCCTCCGAAAAACAGGTTCCGATTTTTTCCTCCCATTTTTCCCTGGTCTCCTTATTTTGTTTCCGGACCTCCTCTTCATTTTCTTCGGATCCGTCAGTCCCCTCTCCAATAACCGACGGTGCAAAGAGCAGCTCCTCATTCGGTGCTGTCATCATAACTTCAATCACCGCCTGCACGTCCTCGCTGACCTGGTCTTCCTTCTCGACTGCCTCTTTTTCTTCTGTCTTTTTTCCCTGTTTTTTCTCCGTAGTCTGCGTCTGGCACGCTGTCAGAACCATTGCCAGCATCACGAGAACGCCACAGCAAAACCGGAGCTTTTTTCTGCTTTTCATAACGCCCCTCCTTTCCTGCACAGTACGGAATTTTCCTCTAGTATCAGTGTACCATATTTTCTACAAAAGCAAAAATTTTTTTCATCAAAACAGGCATGTTCCTTTTCAGAACATGCCTTCTCTTCCAAACAATCAAAACAGTGAGATCCCCATTTTATTGGACAAATACTCCAGGATCTTGATACCGCCTGCACTATTTCCCTTTTCATCCAGAGCCGGTCCGAATACACCGATTCCCATCCGGTCCACAAGGGGTACCGCGATCCCGCCTCCGACACCGCTCTTTGCCGGAAACCCGACTGTCATGGCAAACTCTCCGGATCCGTCATACATTCCGCACGTCAGCATCAGCGCTCGGATAGCCCTGGCATACTGAGGCTCGATCAGCTGTTCCTGATTCATCGGGTCCGCCCCATGGTTTGCCAGCACCAGACTCATATACGCAATATCACGGGCCGTCACATTGACGGAACACATCCGGAAATAGAAATCCAGGCACTCTTCCACGTCCCCTTCCAGAATGCCGGACGCCTTCAGGTAATACGCAAGCGCCCGGTTCCGGTCTCCGGTCGCCCGTTCGGACTGGTATACCGGTTCATTCAGGGCAATCTCCTGATTATTGCAGACTCTTCTTGTAAATTCCAGAAACCGCTCAAACTTCTCGTCCGCATCCTTTCCTCTGATACAGCTTGCCACAGTAATGGCTCCTGCATTGATAAATGGATTAAAGGGACGCGTCTTCGTCTCCAGCTTGACAATCGAGTGAAACGGGTCTCCGGTCGGCTCCACACCGACTTTCTCATGAAACAGATGATCCGCTCCGCAGTCCCGGATCGCCAGAATCAGGGAAATCAGTTTGGAAATACTCTGAATCGTAAAAGGAATCTCCGCATCCCCGGCCTCCAGCACATTCCCTTCCAGATCCATCGTACAGATTCCAAGATAGTATTTATTGACATCCCGCAGCTGCGGAATATACTGGGCCGTCTTTCCCAGTTTTGTAAATGCCTTCCCATAGTGCAGGGCATCGTTCAGAAGCTCTTTGGTCAGCATTCCGCCTCTCCTCTCTTTCTTTTCCTGTGATACCGATAAAATTATCCATAATATCACAGTCCATGTCAAGAAAAAAGCATCCTTTTCTATCGATTGTACGCATCCTCATACAGGCGTTCCTGGGAATTCAGCGGCTCCTCATCATTGCGTACCTTGTAGTACTTGCCGTCCGCATGCATTTCCCTCGCCTTCTGATTGTCCCGGTTCATTGTATCAAAAATGTATTCCAGCTTTTCCTGAATCGCCGGATCATAAACCGGAGAAGCAACCTCCACACGTTTTACCGTATTTCGGGTCATGAAATCCGCTGAAGCAATGTAATATTTTCTCCGCTCCTTCGTTCCGAACATATAGATACGGGAATGTTCCAGAAACCGCCCTACAATGCTGATTACCCGGATATTTTCCGTCTTTCCCGGAACTCCCGCCACCAGGCAGCAGATACCCCGGATGATCATTTCAATCCGCACACCCGCGCAGGAAGCCTCGATCAGCTTATCGATAATCTTCTTGTCGGTCAGAGAATTCATCTTCAGCCCGATATAGGCTTCTTCCCCGTTTTTCGCATGTTCAATCTCCGTATCCATCATATCCAGAACCTTGTTCTGCAGACAGTGCGGAGCCACCAGAAGATGCTGCATATCCTCCACAACTTCTCCTTTGGCCAGGGCACGGAATACTTTTGCCGCTTCCATTCCGATGTCCGTGTTGGCTGTCATCAACGACAGATCCGTATACAGTCTGGACGTCTTTTCGTTGTAATTTCCCGTACCAATCTGGGTAATACACTCAAACTGCTTATCCGTCTTTCTTGTAATCAGGCAAAGTTTCGAATGCACCTTATAGCCGTCCAGCCCGTAAATCACCTGGCAGCCCGCATTCTCCAGTCGTCTGGACCATTCGATATTGTTCTCCTCATCAAACCGTGCACGGAGCTCTACCAGAACTACAACTTCTTTTCCGTTCTCCGCGGCCTCGATCAATGCCTCCACGACCTTGCTCTGCTTTGCCAGCCGGTAAAGCGTCATCTTAATGGAAACCACGTTCTCGTCCTCTGCCGCCTCCGTCAGAAGCCGCAGGAACGGACGGATCGATTCATATGGATAAGAGAGCAGCTTATCCTCCTCCTTGATCTGCTCAATAATACTCCGTCCATCCTGGAACATCGGAGACTTCTGCGGTGTCCGCTTATTATAAAACAGACTTTCGTTCTTTCTCAGCATGTCCTGAATCTGAAATACAAACGAAAAATCCAGAGGAACCGAAGAATGGAACACGTACTTTTCCTCCAGTCCCAGATATTCATCCAGCATCAGCATACTGCCGATATCCAGATCTCCGGACATCTCCAGCCGGATCGGCGCAAGCTTTCTTCTCTGCTTCATCAGATCCGCCATAAATTCCCGGTAATCCAGATCCTCATCGTAAAGCGCATCCGCGTCAATATCGGCATTTCTCGTCACACGGATCAGGGCCTTTCCCTGAATCCGGTATCCCGGAAATACTTTGGCTACAAAATGAAGAATCAGATCCTCGCCAAGCACATAGGATCCCTTCTCTCCCGGAATTTCAATCATACGCTGGAAAATATTGCTGGTACACGGCACAATTCCAAGCCGTACTTTTTTACTGTTTTTCGTCGTCAATGATACGACCGCATAAATCTCTTTGTTTTTCAAAAACGGGAACGGCTGTCTCCTTCCGACTACCGTCGGAGAAATCAGCGGAAGAATCTCCGACTGGAAAAACCGCTCCATCTTCTTTTCATCCTCCACCTGATCCATACGGTACAGTCTGACGCCTTCCTTTGCCACCTTCTCAATCAGCTTCTGATAGACCTTTTCCTTTCTGACATTGAGCTTTCTCGTCTCCGCAAGAATCGCGTCAATCTGTTCCTGAGAAGTCATCTGTGTCTTATTGTCCCGGATATCCTGAGACAACAGAGTCTGATCGTACAGGGAACCAACCCGGACCATGAAGAATTCGTCCAGATTTGTCTGATAAATCGATACGAAAGTAAAACGCTCACAAAGCGGAACCGACTTATCTTCCGCCTCCTCCAACACCCTTTCATTAAATTTCAGCCATGAAAGCTCTCGATTCATGTATTCGCTTCCCATATATTTTATCCGCTCCTTCATCCCTTTTCTGCAGTATCTTTCCGTTACCGGCAGTTTCTGTATGGGATACTGTGAAATACCTTTCTGGCATTGCCATCCACCTTTGTCTCCATACAATAATAACGGACAACCATATCATTTTTGATCTGTTTTCTACTGCGTTTTTCTCTTTTCATCATATACCCCTTTTCTCGAAAAATCAATTTATAGTTTCTGTTTGAGTATATAAACTTCCAACATGAATTAGAATACCATACTTGTCCCATCATCCATATCAAATCTATATTAAATAAACGTAAAACGGCAAAAAAAGAGGAGCTGTTTTCTGCACAAAAAAAAGCCCGGCATTTCGGGCTTTTGAGACTGCGGATGACAGGAATCGAACCTGCACGTCGTGGACACCAGATCCTAAGTCTGGCGCGTCTGCCAGTTCCGCCACATCCGCACATAGATAACCGGCCTCGCACCTTCACAAGGCCTTATATAAAAGAATAGACAAGCAGTACTGCTTGTCTACAGTGAGCGTGCGGGGATTCGAACCCCGGACAACTTGATTAAAAGTCAAGTGCTCTACCGACTGAGCTACACGCCCGTATAAAATAAATACTAACCTGGGCTAGTTGGATTCGAACCAACGAGTGCAGGAGTCAAAGTCCTGTGCCTTACCGCTTGGCGATAGCCCAACAAGCCCTTATTGGGACTAGGGTGGATACAGGGATTCGAACCCTGGGCCTCCAGAGCCACAATCTGGCGCGCTAACCAACTGCGCTATATCCACCATGAAACGTGCC
>CAJFMZ010000052.1 GCA_904393575.1 uncultured Sellimonas sp.
CCGCCACTGCGGCAAAGTGGATGGAGGTGGATTCGAACCACCGAAAGCGTTGCTAACAGATTTACAGTCTGCCCCCTTTGGCCACTCGGGAATCCATCCATATTTGCAGAGTATCATTGCCCTGCCAATAATTATTTATACCATATTCCAAAGAAAAACGCAAGGGAAATTTCCCCTGCGTTTTCTTTTGTATCATGAATCTGAATCGAAAGTCGTTGGACATCAGGTTCCATCTGCAGTGTCAGAACCTGCAATAATCTCTCCTGCCTCCACTCTGTTAATCATATCCGCGATTTCCGCAACCGTTTCTTCGTTCGGAATCGTGACGTACAGATACTGGCTTCCGGTGGAGTAACACATCTCCTGCCCGTTCGTTCCGTCTGCCGCCATCGAATAGATCTGCCAGTCGGAATGCTCGCTGAGCTGCTGTTTGATCAGCGAACGGATCTGTTTCATAGTCATGTTCGTCTCCACGCTGTCGGCTGCCTCATCGAGGATATCTGCCGCCTTGACGATCATAGACGGGGAAACCATTTTTTTGATCATTGCGGTAATCAGAGCCTCCTGATTCTTTCCGCGCTGATTATCTCCATCAACGAGTGCGTGCCGCTCTCTTGCAAACGCAAGCGCTTCCTGTCCATCCAGGTGATTTTCCCCTTCCTTGATTTCTACAACCGCTCCTGCATCCGTACCTGTTGTAAAGGCATATTCTGAATCTACGTCCACTCCGCCAAGAATATCGATGATATTAATGAAGGAAGTGAAGTTCAGGCGGGCATAGAACGGGATCGAAACCTGATAGAGCTCTTCCAGTGTATTGATGGACACATCTACCCCATAATTTCCCGCATGCGTCAGCTTATCCTTCATGCCACCAGAAATTCCCGGAATCTCCACATAGTAATCACGCGGTGTCGTGACGAGAAGGATCTGATGTGTGGTAGGGTTGACCGTCGCAATAATGTTCACATCACTCCGGCTTGTATCTTCTACATTTCCGTAAATGTCAATTCCACTGATATAAACTGTAAATGGCTCTGACTGAATCGGGACATCCAGGGAAACATCCTGTGTGTCTTCCACGGTATATTCGTAAATCACCCTGGTCCCGGATTTGAAATTCTCATCCGCCTTTTCCATTGTCTTCTGGTAATTAGCGTCATAGACAATAATGTCGATATCCTCATTCATCAATGCCTGAGCCATCTCTTCCATATTGTCGAATACTTCGGTCTCAATACTCTTTTTCAGCTGTTTATTGATATTGGCAAGGGCCTTATCCGTATTTTCTCCATCTGTCGCGTACTGGATTCCGAAGGTGTAGTCCGCCGCATCGCTGAGTTCTTTTGCGCTGTCATCCTCCCGGACCACCGCAACCATCCTATGGCTCTCCGATCCTCCTCCGGCAATGCTCAAAAGCGCTCCGCCTGTTTTATAAATATAGAAGGATCCTACAAACAGAACGATCGTCATCAACAGGCTGAATACCTTGCCGACAATCTTGCCCTTTCCACGCACAGCGAGCTGTGATATCAGGGTAATACCCAGCAGCACCAGCAGGACTCCGGCAATTCCCAGGAGATACTCCATAATCAGAATATCCATCCAGCAAAGAAGCCACAAAAATGTCAGTGAAGCAGCCAGCTGGAGGGCGAAAAATACCATTCCCCGCGCTGCTCCCGCCCGCTCCGCCTTTCTTTCCTGGCGCCTTCCGATTTCTCTGGATCGTCTTGCTTTTTTTTCTTCCTCCGTAAGTCTGTCCGGGAGCCTCCGTTTGTTCCCATCCGGCCGTTTTCTCCCCGATTTCTGACGTTTCTGTCCCTCGTCCAAATTATAGTCTGAATCGGATTTCTTCTGTCCGGCTGTCCCGTTTCGTCTTTTACGCTGACGAACCGGTTGGTTCTCCGGAAGTTTTCCGTTTCCGCTCTCATTCTGGATCATAGTTTTTTATCCTTTCGTAGGTCTTTCCTGCGATTTTTCGCACTCATACTATTTTATAACTTTTACTACATCCCCGCCATTTTGTCAAGTTTTCTGCTAATATTCACGTTTTTTTAAGATAATCGCGGAATGTTTGCCCATGTTCAGCACGATCTCGCCGTTCTCAACGATATACTCTTCAAACTCCGTTGTATATCCTTCATCATATGTATAAATCAGTCTCCGCATAAATCCCTGCATCGGGATCTCCGCCGGCCAGACCGGAACACGCACGGTGGCCGCCTCGCTGCGGTTGTTTACTATAATGACAAACTGTCTTTTGTCGTTAAAACGCGCGTAGGCAAGAATGCCTTCTTCCCACATCAGCATTTTCAGGGAACCGGTGCGGAATGCGCGGTATCGTTTGTGAATAGCAATGACTTCCTTATGAAATGCAATCAGTTCCTTGTCTTCATTGCCCCACGGGTACGTTCTCCGGTTATCCGGATCTGTGAAGCCGTATACTCCGGCCTCATCACCATAATAAATCGTCGGCGCACCTACCCAGGTCATCTGCATGACCACAGCTTCCCGCATAATAGCCGGGTTGGTATAGATTTCCGCCGCTTCATATCCAAGCTGGTCCACCCGTCCCGTCATATGATTCGTCCTTGTGAGGAACCGGGAATGATCATGGTTGGACAACTCGTTCATTGCTGTCTGAAGGGACGGATACGGCATTGCCGCCATGTGATGGGTAATGGAGTTGACGAAATAATCCGCATTGTCACAAAGATCCGGCCTGCTGAAATCGCTGTGTTTTTCCATTCCTGTCAAAAACCAGGTGAGCGGTTCCATAAAGGCATCGTAATTCATGACCGTATCCCATTCATCTCCCCGCAGCCATTCCTTTGGATCGCCGTAGTGCTCCGCCAGAATGATGGCCTGCGGATTTGCGCTTTTGACCGCCATCCGGAACCGTTTCCAGAAATCGTGGTTGTATTCCTTGGACATTCCCAGGTCGGCCGCCACATCCAGTCTCCATCCGTCCACGTTGTACGGCGGAGATACCCATTTTTTCCCAATACGCAAAATATAATTTTCCAGCTTCACGGATCCCTCATAATTGAGTTTCGGCAGTGTCTCATGTCCCCACCATCCGTCATAGCTTCCGTTGTCCGGCCAGGCGTCCGGATTTTCATTGTAAAATTTGAAGAAATCCCGGTACGGGCTGTCCGCGGAAATATAGGCTCCCGGCTCGTAGGATCCTTCTTTCAGATAAATCTTTTCCCGGTCCATCCATTTGTTGAAGGACCCGCAGTGGTTGAAGACTCCGTCAAGAATCACTTTCATGCCACGTTTGTGGATCTCTTCCACCACATGGGCGAAAAATTCATTGCTGGCTTCCAGGTTTTTCCTGCCTGCCGAGCGGATCTGATATTTGGTTGCCTGGCTGTTGTCCGTACAGCCTTCCGGCAGAACCTCTCCTCCGTCTTCCACGATCCTGCCAAAATGCGGATCAATATAGTCATAGTCCTGAATATCGTACTTATGGTTGGAAGGAGATACAAACAGCGGATTAAAGTAAATGACTTCAACGCCAAGATCCTGGAGGTAATCCAGCTTATCCAGCACACCCTGCAGGTCCCCGCCGTAAAACTCCCGGATTGCCATGGTCTTGGCCGGCTTCTGATCCCAGTTCTCCACCTTCTCAGATCTGGCGCCAAGATAATAGTATTCTCCCGTCACCACATCGTTGGACGGGTCGCCGTTGCAGAAGCGGTCTGTATAAATCTGGTACATCACCGCTCCCTTCGCCCATTCCGGCGTGGAAAAATTCGGAAACAGGACGAAGTCATAGGTCGCCGCTGCTTCCTCCACAACTCCATAACGGTTAAAATATACCGTTTCTCCGTCCTTTCCCTGTATTTCAAAGTGGTATCTGAAAGGCTCATTTCCTATCTGAATCCGGGTAATATAGTAATCAAACACCTCTGATGTCTGCCCTTTTTCCATAGAAAAACAGGCCTTTTTTGTGACCACTTTTACTTCCTGTACATCATCTTTCGCCGTGCGGAACCGCAGGACGACTTTCTGATTTTCTACCGGCTCCGGCGGGATGACATAGACCCCTGTTCCATCACAAAATAACGCCTGTTTATTCATATCCATACTCCCTTTCTTCCCGTATCTACTCTGTCAGCACCTTTTCTTCCGGAGAGCTTTCTGTAAACAAACTTTCAAACTCTTCTCTGGAAATCTTTTCTTTTTCCAGAAGAAGAGATGCACACTTGTGTAATACGTCCATATGCTCACTGATCATTGTCTTTGCTTTCTCATAACATTCGTCAATGATTCTTTTCACTTCCTCATCAATCTTTCCTGCAACGGCTTCGCCGTATCCTCTTGTATGTGCCAGGTCTCTTCCGATAAATACCTCGTCGCTGTCATTGTCGTAATTGATCAGTCCAACCTCTTTTGACATACCGAACTTGGTCACCATCGCTTTGGCAAGGCTGGTCGCCTGCTTGATATCCTGGGATGCTCCTGTTGTAATGTCATCAAAAATAATTTCTTCTGCCACACGTCCCCCAAGAGAAACAGTGATATCCTGAAGCATCTTTCCTTTGGTATTAAACATCTCATCCTTTTCCGGAAGCGGCATCGTATATCCTGCCGCGCCGTTTCCTGTCGGAATGATGGACACCGTATAGACCGGTCCCACATCCGGAAGCAGGTGGAACAAAATCGCGTGTCCGGATTCATGGTAGGCGGTAATCCGCTTTTCCTTATCCGAAATGACCCTGCTCTTCTTCTCTGCCCCGATACCGACTTTGACGAATGCTCTGCGGATATCATCCTGGGTAATATACATACGCGCCTGCTTTGCAGCGTAGATGGCGCTTTCATTGAGCAGGTTCTCCAGATCCGCTCCGGTAAATCCGGCTGTTGTCTGGGCGATCTGTCTGAGATCTACATCGTCTCCCAGCGGTTTCTTTCTCGCGTGCACTGTAAGGATCTCAAATCTTCCCTGTACATCCGGACGTCCTACCAGTACCTTCCTGTCAAAACGTCCCGGACGCAGAATGGCCGGATCCAGAATGTCTACACGGTTCGTGGCTGCCATGACGATGATGCCTTCATTGACTCCAAACCCATCCATCTCCACGAGAAGCTGGTTGAGGGTCTGCTCTCTCTCATCGTGGCCGCCGCCCATGCCGGTACCTCTCCGCCTTGCGACCGCATCGATTTCATCGATGAAAATAATGCACGGAGCATGCTTCTTTGCGTCTTCAAACAGATCTCGGACTCTGGATGCGCCAACACCGACAAACATTTCCACAAAGTCAGATCCGGAGATCGTAAAGAACGGAACGTCCGCCTCTCCTGCCACTGCCTTCGCCAGCAGGGTCTTTCCTGTACCCGGAGGGCCTTCCAACAGCACGCCTTTTGGAATCCTTGCTCCCACCTGGATGTATCTCTGAGGATTCTTCAGGAAATCCACGATCTCCTCCAGCTCCTCTTTTTCCTCTTTCAGTCCCGCCACATCCGCAAATGTAACCTTTTTATCTTTGTCTGTGCTCATGCGGGCACGGCTTTTTCCAAAGCTCATCGCCTTGGCCCCCGCTCCTCCGTCGCTGACACCGCTCTGTCTGCGCATGAACGCGAAAATCAGAAAAACAGCGGCTACCATAATAATCGTTGGAAGAATCGAGGTCAGAAGGACATTCTCGCCCGGCACTTCCCGCAGTTCACAGCTGACCCCTTCGTTTTCCAGATACTCCTGCTCACTCTGCACATTGGAAATGTTGACATACCGGTATTCGCCGGAATCTTTCATCAACAGTTCTACCTGACCCGTCGGGACCGCCTGATCCTGGTAAATCACGGCGCTTTTCACCTGATTGTCCCCAACGGCTTCATGGTATTGATCCAGCGTCATCATCCTGCTTCTTTGCTGTGACTGATTGGTGATCCAGAACACAAGGAAGACCAGCACGATGAAAATCAGTACCGATACACCGCCAAAGCCTCTGTTCTTTTTATTGTTCAATCTTCCCTTTTCTCCTTTCTATTCTACTCCTTCAACCACTCCGATATACGGAAGATTCCGGTACTTCTGGTCGTAGTCCAGTCCATAGCCCACCACGAATTCGTCTGGAATATTGAATCCTACATAGTCAACGTGCACATCCTTGACACGGCGCTCCGGTTTGTCCAGAAGCGTGCAGATATGCATACTTTTCGGTCCTCTCTCGTTTAAAATCTTCATCAAATGATAAAGGGTACGTCCCGAATCAATGATATCCTCCACGATGATGACGTCCTTTCCTTCCAGCGGTTCATCCAGATCCTTTACAATCTTTACCACGCCGCTCGACTCTGTTCCTGCCCCATAACTGCTGACACTCATAAAGTCCATGGAAACCGGAACCGTGATCCGCTTTGCCAGCTCACACATAAAAAATACCCCGCCCTTAAGGACGCAGATCAGATGTACGTGCTTTCCGGCGTAATCTTCACTGATCTTCTTTCCAAGTTCCTCAATCCTCTGATTGACCTGTTCCTCCGGAACCAATACTCGAATTGTCTCTGCCATGTTTTTCTCCTCCGTAAATCTCTATTTCTGCTATTCTGACTGTTTTTTCCGTAATCTGATACGCTTTATTCTGCCGGTACCCTACAATCCAGACGATCTCACTGCCATCTGCGATGAGCGGTACCTCGTCTCTTATGCCGGCCGGGACTTTCTGATTGATGAAAAACTTCTTTAAACTCTGGCGTTTTCCGTCTGCTGTGACCGTAATATAGTCTCCTTCCCGGCGTGTCCGCATAATAAGCCTGCCTTTTATTATATCATAATCAAACCATTTCGTGTAGGGGGTATCTGGCCACTTTTCCCCTGCCCTGCGGTCAAAAATGCGCATCCGGAAGCCTGGCCCGGCCTTCTTCTCCGGCGTATGGCGCCGCTCTTTTTTCTGCACCAGAACGCCTTCGTATACCCGGAAAGCCCGGACCCCGTACGGCAGAAACACCTGTCTGCCCGGCTGCTTTTCCATCAGTTTCCGTACTTCCTGTACATGGACGGCCCTTAGATCCTTTTCCCTTCCGCAGACCTGGGACAGCACGCTTCGAATGACTTCTTCCCGGAACACACCCGGAATCCGTTCCAGACCGCTCTTTTCGATGATCCTTCCTCCCTCTGCCTCTTTTGTACATTCTCTAATATATATTTCCGTTTCTTCTTCCAGATATTCCCACAATTCGGACATTTTTTCCGCCATCCGGGAAATATGCTCCGCAGTTCCCGGATTGATCGCATACAGCTCTTTCATCACACGGTTCCGGATTCTGTTTCTTGTATAATTGTCCTCCAGATTCGTCTCATCGACTCTCCAGGGAATGCCCCGTTCCGTGAGTGCTTCTTCAATCTCTGCTTTTCCCACGCACAAGAGTGGATGGATCAGTCTTCCGGAAACCGGCAGAATGCCCCGCATGCCTTTTACCCGGCTTCCCCGGCAGAGATTCATGATGACAGTCTCTGCATTGTCATCCTGATGATGGGCAAAGGCTGTCCTGTCTGCATGCTCCTCTTTCATGATCTCCCGCACAGCCTCGCGCCGGACCTCCCTGCCCGCCTCCTCTTCCGAGCATTTCCTCCTTTCCGCCTCTTCCGCCACATCTACGCGGAAGACACGGCACGGCACATCCTGCTCTGCACAAAGTGCCGCCACAAACCGCTCATCTTCCTCGGCTGCCTCTCCCCGCAGCATATGATTGACATGGACGGCCGTAATCGTAATCCCCATCGTCTCCCGAAGCCTGAGAAGTACAAAAAGCAGGCATACCGAATCAGCTCCTCCGGATATACCTGCAACTATATGTTCCCCTCGCTCTATCATATTCCATCGCTTCAGATAGGATTCCACTTTTTTCTGCAATCCTTCCCATTTCTTTTCTTCTGCCACCGTTCTTCTCCCGTATCTCTTTTTCTTCATCTTATATAATAATCCCGCAAAATGCAAGTTATATCCGCCAGATTCCCACAACCAGCACCGTCATATCATCCATAGGCGCCTCTCCGGTCCACTCCAGCACCTGTTCCAGAATGTGATGTGCCATCTCCTTTGGATTATTCAGGCTCGTTCCCCGGATGATGGTATCCAGGAGAAATTCCTGTTCTCCCACCGGAAGTGCATCCATGATTCCATCCGTAATCATAATGACGAAATCCCCGCTCTGCAAATGCTTGTGGACGCTTTGGATCTCCAGATCCTGGACCACCCCAAGTGGAAGATTGGTGGAACAGATCCGTTCCACTCCGTTCTGGTGCCGGATAAATGTGGTTGACGCTCCCGCCTTCAGGATATCTACCGTACCCTCATACAGATCGAAAATGCTGATATCAATCGTGGAAAAGCGGATTTCTTCCCTGCCGATCACAAGGGCCGTATTCATCATCTCAAGCGCCGTTCTCGCCGGAAATCCTGCTTCCAGAAGCTCCTCCAGCATATCCACCACCATGGCGCTTTCCCGGTACGCCTCCTCCCCGGATCCCATACCGTCAGAAAGGACCGCTCCCTGTTTCCCGGCCGGCAGCTCCATCATGGAAAAGCTGTCACCGGAAATAGCGGCGCATCCTTTCCCAATCCTGGCTACACCCTGCAGTGTATAATAATGCTGCATCTCCAGGAAAACGACCGTCGTGTACTCCTGACCCAGAGTCCTTCTCTCGTCCCTGGCCGTCTCCATGATCCGTCCGGTGCAGACGGACAGTACCCGCGCCAGCTCTTTCGTGCTGATACACTGTCCCTTTCCCGCCTTTGCAGTGAGATGGATCTCATATCTTCCCTGAGGCGTCATGAGAAAAACCATGCTGAGAATCCGGATATTTTCATTTTTCAGTTTCATGCGGATCTTTTTCTCCAGCCGTTCATCCGAAAAAATGCTCGCGTCCAGCTCTCTGGTGGCATGCCGGATCAGTCTGGCGAACGTGTCCAGCTCCACCGCGCACCCTTCCCTGCTCTGCACAATGCGGTTATTCCAGAACATCGCCTGCTTGGCGTCCTGAAATGTCTCCATCGTCTCCCGCAGAAACCGCGGAGCCAGAATGCAGTATCTCTGCAGTCTTCTTTTCAGGTCCATATTCAGCTCCGCCCCGTATTCATCGGCGGTCTTCAGGATTTCATATACCATCTGATGCGTCCGAACCTGATTTTCCCCCAGGCACCAGGACCGGTTCTCGCAGTTTCTGCACACGCTCTCCGAAACCCTGGAGAACATTTCCTCCACCTCTCCTGAGGTAAACGTCCCTTTTCTTTCTTCCATTCTGAAAAATGTGTCCGCCAGATGCTCCAGAGATTTTCCGAACTTCTCCATCTGCTCCACATATGGATTCATCATACAACTCTTCTTTTCCATCTTCTGCCCCTTCTTACACCGTATAGTGAAAAGATTTTCCCGCAGAACAAAAAACAGCTTCGGGAAATCCATCCTTTCCCAAAGCTATCTTCCGTGTGCAGTATCGTATCATCAGTCCCCGGCCTTAAAGAGAATCTCATTCTCCTTTACCATGCCGAGCTTATCTCTGGCTGTATCTTCTACATATTCATCCGTGCCTACATAGTCCTTGTATTCTTCAATCTCTTTTTTGCGCTTTTCCTCTGCCTTCTTCTCCTTTTCCAGCTCTGAAATCTGTGCGTTCTTATCTTTCAGCTCAGCTCCAAGGGAGATGCTGTGCACCGTCGTCACCGCCGTAAGCACCAGCAGAATACAGGATATAAACACAATGCTTCCTCTATATCTGGAAAACCGTGGACCTTTTTTCGTCTCACGTGCTTTTTTCTTAAATAATTTCATCTTTACCTCACCAAATCTGAATGCTGTCTTTGGTTATACATATAATAATAGTAGCCTGTTTTCCGGGATTAATCAACTCTTTTTCCACGTTTTCCAGTTTTTTTCTCAAAAATCTTTCCGCAGAACTTTCCGGTTTTTGACAAAAAAAAGGCAAAAATGAGTGCTCCTGCCGCCGTTCCCGTGACAAAATACCATCGGATCACTCCGGAACTTGTCTGAAAGATTTCGCGGAACAGAAAGAATCCGCTGAACAGCCAGTATAAAAAGTCCTCAGCGGAAACAAAGAAGGGATGATGCCGGATGATTCTCCTTAAAATGCGAAGAGCCTCATAAGCTCCGCAGAGAATCATACCTGAAAAAACCGCCCTCAAAAAAGCTTCCGCCTCCATGCCAGGCCCGTTCACCGCTCTCCTCTAATGAAACAGCCGGGCCAGGATCTTTCCGCCCTGCTTTGCCGTCTGCTTCATATCCGAATAGGTAATACTGTCAATATTCCCGGAAAGATCCACCTCGCCCTTCTCCAGGCTGAGCCGGTTGACATGAAGGTCACTTCCTTTTACCATCATCATCCCCTGTTCTGTCTCCAGGAGAATCTCGTTCAGGTCAAAAGACAGGACATCCAGCACTCCTGTCACCAGACTTGTCTTTCTGTTATTGACAACCAGTTTATGGGATTTCCGTATCTGCGAGTCTTCCGTCACACTCATCATGCTGCTGCTCATCATCATAATTTTATCAACCTCTCTTTCGTTGTCAGCCTGTCTGCTTCTTCCAACGTGCTTCTGAGATATACTATGAATCCGGGCTCTGCTTTATGCCATATCCTCTTAAATATAGCGGAAAAGCTCTTTTGCTTCTTCCTTCTTGGTTGTGTCCTGAATATCCAGTACTTCTGCTTTCACCGTCTTTGTGCCGAACTGAATCTCAATCACATCGCCCTTTTTGATCTTCGTAGAGGCTTTCGCCGGTTTCCCGTTTACCATGACTCTCCCTGCGTCACAGGCTTCATTCGCCACGGTCCGTCTCTTGATCAGTCGGGATACTTTCAAAAATTTATCCAGTCTCATTGCTTTTCTGCTCCCTTCCCTAAAGTGAAAAATAGAGGGCCAAAAAGCCCTCTATTCCAGTTCTGTTTCTTTTCCTTATGCGTTGATCGCGTCTTTTAAAGCTTTTCCTGCTTTGAATTTCGGAGCCTTGCATGCTTCGATCTTCATGGTCTTTCCTGTCTGAGGATTTCTTCCTTCTCTTGCTGCTCTTTCGCTCACTTCAAATGTACCGAATCCTACTAACTGGATCTTTCCGCCATTCTTTAATTCGTCTGTTACAACGTCGATAAATGCCTTTAATGCTTTTTCAGAATCTTTCTTGGAAATCTCTGCCTTCTCTGCCACTGCTGCGATTAATTCTGTTTTGTTCATAAATACTTATCCTCCTATTTTCCCGTTATAAGGTATCTTTCTGATCTTTCAGGATCTTACTTTCAAAACCATTGATTTCTGCGGTTTATCTTCATTAAAAGTTATAACGGTTTCTTGTATGTTTGTCAAGTGAATTATGGCTCTGTGCCCCTGTTTTCCGCAGGTTTCACAAAGTTTCCCGGCATTTTAAAGCATATTGTCGATCATTTCCAGAACCGCTTTTCCAAGTGCCTCTGATTTTGCGTCTGCATCTTCCAGAGATGTACCTTTGATGCCATAGTAGAACTTCACTTTCGGCTCCGTTCCGGATGGTCTTACGCAAAGCCATGCGTCGTCTGTCAGATCGTAGTAGAGGACGTTGGACTTCGGAAGTCCTGTCGGGCTCACTTCGCCTGTTGCCAGGTCCTTGATCGTGTCTGCTTCGTAATCGCGGGCTTTTAATACCTCATAGTCTCCCACTTTGACCGGAGGATTATTCCTCAGTGTATCAAGAATCGCCTGAATCTTTTCAAGTCCTTCGATTCCCTTCATGGTGATGGACTGAATGCTGTCTTTGTAGTATCCATATTTGTCATACATATCGATCATGGCATCCCAGAGCGTCTTGCCCTGTGTCCTATAGTAAGCCGCAGCCTCACACAGTGCCATGGTCGCCACGATGGCGTCCTTGTCTCTTGCATGGGTTCCGATCAGGCAGCCGTAGCTCTCCTCGAATCCAAATACATACTCACCTTTTCCGGTCGTCTCAAATCCAAGGATCTGCTGTCCGATGTACTTAAAGCCTGTCAGCACTTCAATGAGTCTGAGTCCGTATGCCTTTGCGATGGCGTCCGCCATATTGGTGGTCACGATCGTCTTGATGAGGCAGCCGTCCTCCGGAAGTCCTTTCAGCGCTTTTCTCTGGCTGATCTCATATTCGGCCAGGAGGCATCCGGACATATTACCTGTCAGTACTTTATACTCACCGGATTTCGTATCTTTTACATAAACGCCGAGACGGTCTGCATCCGGGTCTGTGGCAAGGACAAGATCTGCGTCCACTTCTCTGGCAAGCTTCAGGCCAAGCTCAAAAGCTTCCGCCGCTTCCGGATTCGGATAGGATACGGTCGGGAATTCTCCGTCCGGCAGCTCCTGCTCTTTGACAACATATACATGTTCAAATCCGAGCTCTTTCAGCACTCTTCTCGCAGGAATATTTCCTGTGCCGTGAAGCGGGGAATATACGATCTTCAGCTCTTTGCCCATCTGGTCGATGGCATCCTGATGCAGTACCTGCTTTTTCAGCTCTGCGATGTACGCATCGTCAATCGCCGCTCCGATGACTTCATAGAGTCCTGCCTCTTTGGCTGCTTCTTTGTCCATCGTCTTGACATTGGCGAAGTCAGTCACTGCCTTGACTTCATCCATAATACCTTTGTCATGAGGAGGTGTGATCTGCGCGCCGTCCTCCCAGTATACTTTGTATCCATTATATTCCGGCGGGTTATGGCTTGCCGTGATATTGATTCCTGCAATACATCCCAGCTTTCTTACCGCAAAAGAAAGCTCCGGCGTCGGTCTGAGGCTCTCAAATACATAAGCCTTAATTCCGTTTGCCGCAAGGCAGAGTGCCGCTTCATCCGCGAATTCCGGAGACATCCGTCTGGAATCATATGCGATCGCAACGCCCTGTGCCTGGGCTCCCTTCTTTGCAATATAGTTTGCAAGTCCCTGGGTCGCCTTGCGTATCGTATAAATGTTCATACGGTTCGTGCCAGCGCCGATGACTCCGCGGAGTCCTGCGGTACCGAATTCCAGATCTTTATAGAAACGGTCCTCGATCTCCTTTTCATTGTTCTCGATCCCTTTTAATTCTGCCTTAGTCTCAGCATCAAAGTATGTACTTGTCAACCATTCATCGTATTTTTCACGATATCCCATATCTTTGTACCTCCTGATTGGTCTTCTATGCTGTCTATTATACACCACT
>CAJFMZ010000053.1 GCA_904393575.1 uncultured Sellimonas sp.
TTTCTCTTCACCTTTGTGAAAGGATTCTAAATAAATATTGAAAGATGAAAGCGGATACGGTATAATAAATCTAACCTGAAATGTGCGATAACTCTTGTAATTTTGAACCTACAATACTTTAAACGGGATTCCTATTATCTCTGTAATATGTCAGGCCTCATTCTTTCAGTGGAAGGCAGAAAAGCAGATGCGGTTGCCCACCTAGCGGACTGCTAGGAGTCAAAATACAGGAGCCGGCATTTTGGGGGTACATACGAAAGAGAAGAAGCAGCCGTCATACGGCTGCTTTTTACGTCCGGGAAGAATGCAGGATCCTGGACGAAGAGAGAAAGATACATATAAAAAACAGATCAGACATACATTAAGATAAATACGGGCGGACAAGGTGCGGAAGATGAAAAAACATTGGGAAGGAAATTTCTTATATTATTTTGGCGGAATTATATTGAGCCTGTTTTTATGTGCAGGACTGATACATATGATTTCGGAAGGCAGCGGAACGGAACATCAGACTTCTGTGGACCATGTGCAGAAAACGGAACAGGATGCTGCCCAAAAGGAGCAAAAACAAAAAAGCGGGGAGCAGCAGACAGTAATACGGGTACTTCTGAAGACGGACGGATATGCAGATGAGGTTCACCCGAACGTATCGGTTTTGGCCAAAGGAGGACTGGTGCTGGAAGGAAAGAACCGGAAACAGGAGGCAACAGAGGGAGAAACCGTGACGATCGCTCCGGACGATCCCCTGTTTGAGGGAGGATCTGTCTGGGTGAAGCCGGCAAAAGAAGGCGATCCCATTACGATTTCAAGTCTGAACCGGGGGTATGGGACACCGTCCTACAGGGGAAAGCTGGAGCTGTTTTCCACGGCACAGGGAATTGCGGTTGTGAATGAACTTCCACTGGAAGAGTATCTGTATGCCGTAGTGCCAAGTGAGATGCCGGCATCCTACGAGGAGGAGGCGCTCAAAGCACAGGCTGTCTGTGCCAGGAGTTATGCCTGCTGCCATATGGAGGGCCAGGCCTATCCGGAGTATCGGGCAAATGTGGATGACAGCACAGCCTATCAGGTCTATGGGAATTCTGCGGAGCAGGAAAAGACGATTGCCGCGGTGGACAGCACCAGGGGAGAAAAGCTGACATACAATGGAAACGTGGTAAAAGCGTATTATTTTTCTACCTCCTGCGGAAAAACCACCAGTGTGGAGGCGTGGGGAACTAAGGTGACGGATGCCAACTCCTATTTAAAAGGAATCAAAGTGGAAGAAGATGGTGTCTGCTACGAAAAAGATCTCCCATGGTTTGCCTGGAACTGCGATATCCCCGTTGAGACGATTTCCAATCTCTTCGGGCTGAATACGGGCCAGGATGTGGGGACGATTTCCAAGATTGAGATCACAAAACGCGGTGCCGGCGATGTGGCGCTTGAGATGAAGGTTACAGGGACAAAGGGAAGCGCCGTCATCAGAACAGAGAACAAAATCCGGAGCGCCCTTGGAGGAAGCGGCTATGAAATCCACAAACAGGATGGAACAGCCGCGGCATCGGCGAAGCTCTTTCCAAGCGCCTTTTTTACAGTGGAGAAGAAGGGGGAGAGCTTCCATTTTGAAGGAGGCGGCTATGGACATGGGATTGGAATGAGCCAGAACGGAGCGAATGAAATGGCGAAAAAAGGGAAAGATTATAAGACAATCCTAGGAATGTTTTACAACGGTGTGGAAATTACGGCGGATTAATGGTATGATAACAGGAAAACGGACGGGATGAGGTAAAGTATGATCAAAAAGCAGTGGGAGAGGATAAAGAGAATATTGGATCGCTCGATGCAGAGTCATGTGGGAGCGTATGCAGCTCAGTCGGCGTTCTTTTTTATTCTTTCTCTGATCCCGATTATTCTGCTTTTGCTGACCATGGTACAGTACACACCGGTTACCAGAAGCGATGTAATGAAAGCGGTCACGGAAGTATTTCCAAAGACAGTCACGCCGTTTTTGCTTTCGATTATCAATGAAGTATACAGCCAGTCTACGGCGATCATCCCCGTAACCATCCTCGTTGCCCTGTGGTCGGCGGGACGAGGGGTACTTGCCATTACATCGGGACTGAACTGCATTTATCAGAGCAAGGAGACAAGAAATTATTTTTATCTGAGGCTGCGTGCATCCATCTACACGGTACTCTTTCTCCTTGTCATTATCTCTTGCCTGCTGCTGGCTGTATTTGGCAACAGAATCAGTCTTTTTGTGGAGATGAATGTGCCGGTACTGCAAAGCGCGGTCGAATTTCTGATCCGAATCCGGACCACGCTGACGGTAGGCGTGATGATGCTTTTTTGTATGCTGTTGTACCGGTTCCTTCCGGATGTCAAGATCAAAACCAAATGGAAACATCAGATTCCAGGAGCTGTGTTCAGCGCCATCGGATGGCAGGTCATTTCCCTGATCTTTTCCGTCTACCTGGATATTTTTGAAGGATTCTCCACCATGTACGGCAGCCTGACAACGATTATTCTCGTCATGCTCTGGCTGTATTTCTGCATGTACATGATTCTGCTTGGCGGAGTCATCAACATCACGATTTTTAAGGATAATCTGGATAAGGCTTGACAGACCATGCACAGGAACGTATACTGAAGTGGCAAAGAAACAGAAATGAGGTGAAAGGATGATCATTATTTCCTGCAAATGTTAAGACAATGAAACACGAAGTACACGGAATACACTACAGGTGGATTTTGCCCGTACACATTGCAGGAAGAGACATTCTTTTTTCAGTCATAGAAGCAGGATACAAGACCGCAAAACGAGTCATGAAAAGAAGAACCGTTCTTTTTATGACTCGTTTTCTTTTGTCCATGTTTGGGGACGTGTACCTGTGCGTTGGTACCTGTCCCCGATGCAGTCTAAGGGAAAACAGGGCTTTTTGCAGTGTGTGCGCAAGGTAAGGGGGATGATGAAATGTCACAGATACAGGTTACGGACCTTTCTTTCGCGTATGACACGCATTTTGATCCGGTGTTTGAGCATGTGAGTGTGCGGTTGGATACGGACTGGAAGACTGGGCTGATCGGGAGAAACGGAACGGGGAAAACAACGTTTTTAAAACTGCTGGCTGGCAGGTATTCGTATCGGGGAGGAATCCGGATGACGGAGACGGCGGAGTATTTTCCGGTGGAGATCCGGGGCGTGGATCAGCCTGCCATGGAGATTCTGGAGGAGATGGATCCAGGATATGAGTTCTGGAGAGTGTTAAGGGAGATGGAGTGGATGAACCTGGATCCTGGGATTCTTGAGCGGGCTTATGGGACGCTGAGTCCTGGAGAGAGAATCCGGCTTCAACTGGCGGTACTGTTTGCGAAGGAGCATGCGTTTTTACTGATTGATGAGCCAACCAATCATCTGGACGAGGAGGGGCGGCAGTTGCTGGCGTCCTATCTGAGGAAAAAGAAGGGATTTCTTCTTGTTTCCCATGACCGGAGGCTTCTGGATGCCTGTACGGATCATACGATGGCTATTGAGCGCAGCAGTATCCGTATCTACCGTGGAAGCTTCCGGACATGGCTAAGAGAAAAGAAGCTCCGGGATCAGATGGAACTGGAGCAAAATCAGAAGTTGAAAAAGGAGATCCGGCATCTGGAAGCAGCCGCCCGTGAAGCGGGCAGATGGGCCGGAAATAAGGAGAAGGAAAAGTTTGGCCACAAAATCGGAGGTCTCAGACCGGACCGGGGTGCGGTGGGACATAAGGCTGCCAAGATGATGAAGCGCTCCAAGGTGCTGGAGCGCCGGAGGGAGAAGGCGGCCAGGGAAAAGGAAGGACTGTTAAAGGATATCGAGACGGTGGAAGAGTTGAAAATGTTTCCGCTGACTGCCGGAAAGGAACGGCTTGTGTCCGTGGAAGAGCTGACATTTCGGAACGGAAACAAAAAGATCTTAACAGATGTTTCCATGGAAATCCGTCGGGGCGACCGGATTGCACTGAAGGGGCCGAATGGTTGTGGAAAATCAACGCTTCTAAAGCTGATTTCCGGAGTATATGAACCCCAGGACGGCCGGATTTGGATCCAGGGAGGATTGAAAATATCGATTGTCAGCCAGGACTCTTCCGGAATGGCCGGTACCCTGGAGGAACTGGAAGAGAAGGCGGGACTGGATCCGACGCTGTTCCGGACTGTTTTGAGGAAACTGGATTTTTCCAGAAACCAGTTTGAAAAGAGACTGGAGGAGTACAGCGAAGGTCAGAGAAAAAAAGTGCTGCTGGCCAGAAGCCTCTGTGAACCGTCCCATCTTTATATCTGGGATGAACCATTGAATTACATTGACATTTTTACGCGGATGCAGATGGAAGAACTGATTCTGGAACGGAAGCCGACCCTGATTTTTGTGGAACACGACAGTGTTTTTACCGGCCGGATTGCCAGGAAGGTCCTTCGATTTGAAAAAGATCCCGGAAGTGACGGTTTTCGAGTAGTTTTGGAGCAGTGCGGGGTTGACAAAGAGAGAATGGATGTTTAAAATAAAGGAGATACAGTAAAGGCTGTGAATGTGTCAGTAGGATATCTGATCTCCGACAGAGAGAAGGAGCCGCAGGCTGGAAGCTCCTTTCGATTTGACAGATAGACCGAATTTCCCACAGGAGCCGCATTTCTGAACCGTGAGTAAGAAATGACGTGTAGTGCACGTTACGCATATAAGAGAGCCTGCCTTTTGATGGCAGGAATCAGGGT
This sequence comes from uncultured Sellimonas sp., assembly GCA_904393575.1. Taxonomy (GTDB): domain Bacteria; phylum Bacillota; class Clostridia; order Lachnospirales; family Lachnospiraceae; genus Sellimonas. The sequence goes on from CAJFMZ010000053.1 coordinate 4,723, forward strand.
GGTACCGCGGATTGATCTCCGTCCCTTTTTGGGACGGAGTTTTTTTATGGCAGGCACACAGCAGATGGAGAATCCGGAAGACGGGATTCTTTACATGTAAAGGAGGAAAATCATGAAAGAAAAGCTTCAGAGCATCAGAGAAGAGGCATTAAAGCAGATTCAGGCTGCGGATGTGCCGGAAAAGTTAAATGATGTAAGAGTCAGGTTTTTAGGAAAAAAGGGAGAGCTGACAGCAGTTCTGAAAGGAATGAAAGATGTAGCGGCCGAGGAGCGCCCGAAGGTGGGACAGATGGTCAATGAAGTCCGCCAGGAGATCGAAGGCATTCTGGATGAGACAAAGAAAAAGATGGACGCAAAGATCCGGGAAGAAAAGTTGAAAGCGGAAGTCATTGATGTTACGCTTCCGTCGAAAAAGAATGTGGTAGGACACCGTCATCCGAATACGATTGCCCAGGAAGAGGTGGAGCGGATTTTCATCGGAATGGGATATGAAGTCATTGAGGGACCGGAAATCGAGTACGATCTCTACAACTTTGAAAAGCTCAACATTCCGGCAGATCATCCGGCGAAGGATGAGCAGGACACGTTCTATATTAATAAGGATATTGTCCTCAGAACGCAGACATCCCCGGTACAGGCCCGTGTCATGGAGCAGGGCAAACTTCCGATCCGCATGATCTCACCGGGACGTGTATTCCGTTCTGACGAGGTAGATGCGACCCATTCTCCGTCTTTCCATCAGATCGAGGGGCTGGTTGTGGACAAGAATATTTCCTTCGCGGATCTGAAGGGAACACTGGAAGTATTTGCAAAAGAGCTGTTCGGACCGGAGACAAAGACAAAATTCCGTCCGCACCATTTCCCGTTTACAGAGCCGAGTGCCGAGGTGGATGTGACCTGTTTCAAATGCGGCGGAAAAGGATGCCGGTTCTGTAAGGGATCTGGATGGATTGAGATTCTGGGCTGCGGAATGGTGCATCCGCATGTACTGGAAATGTGCGGCATTGATCCGGAAGTTTATACCGGTTTTGCGTTTGGAGTCGGGCTTGAGCGAATCGCCCTTCTGAAATATGAGATCGATGATATGAGACTGCTGTACGAAAATGACATCAGATTCTTAAAGCAGTTCTAGGATAAGGGAGGAAGAACGATCATGAATACATCATTATCATGGATAAAAGCATATGTCCCGGATCTGGACGTGACAGAGCAGGAGTACACAGACGCCATGACGCTGTCCGGTACCAAGGTAGAGGGATATGAAAAGATGGATGAGGATCTGGACAAGATTGTAGTAGGACAGATCGAAAAAATCGAGAAACATCCGGATGCGGATAAGCTGGTTATCTGCCAGGTCAATATTGGCAGCGAAACGATCCAGATCGTAACCGGAGCGCCGAATGTGGCAGAAGGACAGAAGGTTCCGGTGGTCCTCGTAGGAGGACGTGTGGCGGGAGGCCACGACGGAAGCAGAACCAAAGGCGGCATCGAGATTAAGGCCGGCAAGCTGCGCGGCGTGGACAGCTACGGCATGATGTGCTCCATCGAAGAGCTTGGCTCCACACGGGAAATGTACCCGGAAGCGCCGGAGAACGGAATTTATATCTTCCCGGATGACGTGGAAGTAGGAGCGGACGCCATTGAGGTGCTGGGACTTCACGACGCGGTATTTGAATATGAAATTACATCGAACCGTGTAGATTGTTTTAGTGTTGTCGGAATCGCAAGAGAAGCGGCCGCCACGTTTGGAAAAAGCTTTCACCCGCCGGTTGTCACAGAAACCGGAAATGAGGAAGATGCTTCTGATTATATCAAAGTAACAGTAAAAAATCAGGACCTTTGTTCCAGATACTGCGCAAGAGTCGTAAAAAATATCAAAATCGGACCTTCTCCGAAGTGGATGCAGAGAAGACTGGCTTCTGTTGGAATCCGTCCGATCAATAACCTGGTAGATATTACCAACTATGTCATGGAAGAGTATGGACAGCCGATGCATGCGTACGATCTGGATACGATTGCGGGACGAGAGATTATCGTCCGGAATGCGGAAGATGGAGAGACCTTCACGACTCTGGACGGACAGGAGCGTCATCTGGATAGAGATGTGCTGATGATCTGTGATGGTGAGAAATCCATCGGAATCGCCGGTATCATGGGAGGAGAGAATTCCATGATCACAGACCATGTGCATACAGTATTGTTTGAGGCGGCATGTTTTGACGGAACCAATATCCGGAAGTCCAGCAAACGGGTAGGACTTCGTACAGATGCTTCCGGAAAGTTTGAAAAGGGACTGGACCCGAACAATGCGAAAGCGGCGATTGACCGTGCCTGCCAGCTGGTAGAAGAGATGGGAGCCGGAGAAGTCGTAGGAGGCACAGTAGATGTGTACGGAAAGGTGAAAGAGCCGGTTCGTGTTCCGTTTGACGCAGATGCCATCAACCGTCTGCTGGGAACAGAGATTTCCAAAGAAGAGATGCTTGGCTACCTGGCAAAGGTGGAACTGGTATACGATGAGAAAACCAACGAGATCGTAGCTCCGACATTCCGCCAGGATATTTTCCGCATTGCGGATCTGGCGGAGGAAGTGGCGAGATTCTACGGCTATGACAATATTCCGACCACCCTCCCGAAAGGAGAGGCAACGACTGGAAAGCTTTCTTTCAAACAGAGAATTGAGGCTTCTGCAAGAGAAATCGCGGAATTCTGTGGATTCAGCCAGGGAATGACCTATTCCTTTGAAAGCCCGAAGGTGTTTGACAAGCTTTTGTTCCCGGAAGATGCACCGGAACGCCAGGCGATTCAGATTTCCAATCCGCTGGGAGAGGACTACAGCATTATGCGTACCATTTCTCTGAACGGTATGCTGACGTCCCTTGCAACCAACTATAACCGGAGAAATAAAGATGTCAGACTTTATGAGCTCGGAAATATTTATCTTCCGAAGTCCCTGCCTCTGACAGAGCTTCCGGAAGAGCGGATGCAGTTCACCCTGGGGATGTACGGAGAAGGAGACTTCTTCAGTATGAAAGGTGTTGTAGAAGAGTTCTTTGAAAAAGTCGGAATGCGCAAAAAAGAACAGTACGATCCGAATGCCGGAAAGCCGTTCCTGCATCCGGGACGCCAGGCCAATATCGTCTATGACGGAACGGTTGTAGGATATCTCGGAGAGGTTCACCCGGCTGTTGCGGAAAATTACGGCATTGGCGGACGCGTCTATATTGCGGTGATCGATATGCCGGAGGTAGTCTCACGGGCAACCTTTGACCGGAAATACACCGGTATCGCAAAATTCCCGGCGGTGACAAGAGATATCAGTATGGTCGTGCCAAAAGAGATTCTTGCCGGCCAGATTGAAGCCATGATTGAGCAGAGAGGCGGCAGCATTCTGGAGAGCTACCATCTGTTTGACCTGTATGAAGGAGCGCAGATCAAAGAAGGATATAAATCGATTGCCTACTCGATCGTATTCCGTGCAAAAGACAGAACTCTTGAGGAAGCGGATGTGACAAAAGCCATGAAGAAGATCCTCAACGGACTGGAGAGCATGGGAATCGAGTTAAGACAGTAAAGAGGGAACGACGTCATGATGAAAAAAGAGGATTTTTATTTTGAACTTCCCCAGGAACTGATTGCGCAGGATCCGCTTGAGGATCGTTCCGGTTCCAGACTCCTTGTCCTTGACAAGGAGTCCGGAGAAATCGAACACAGGACATTCCGGGATATTAAAGAATATCTGGAGCCGGGAGACTGCCTGGTCATCAATGACACCAAGGTCATTCCGGCACGGCTGATCGGATCCAAGGTGGGGACGAATGCCAGGATCGAGATCCTGCTCTTAAAGAGAAAGGAAAATGATATCTGGGAGACGTTGGTAAAGCCTGGGAAAAAGGCGAAGCCAGGGACGAAAATCAGCTTTGGCGAAGGGCTTTTGACAGGGGAAGTCATTGACGTGGTGGAAGAGGGCAACCGTCTGATCCAGTTTACCTATGAAGGGATTTTTGAGGAAATCCTGGATCGGCTTGGACAGATGCCACTGCCGCCGTATATTACCCATCAGCTGGAGGATAAAAACCGTTATCAGACCGTGTATGCAAAGCACAGCGGTTCGGCGGCAGCTCCGACAGCAGGGCTCCATTTCACACCGGAACTTCTGGAAGAAATCAAAGAAAGCGGTGTGGAGATTGCCCATGTGACGCTCCATGTGGGCCTGGGAACTTTCCGGCCTGTCAAGGTGGAAAATATCCAGGAGCATCACATGCACTCCGAATTCTACCGGATCGAGGCATCTGAGGCGGAGAAGATCAACAAGGCGAAGCGGGAAGGACACCGGGTCATCTGCGTTGGAACGACCAGCTGCCGGACAGTGGAGTCGGCCGCGAAGCCGGACGGAACCCTTTCCGAGTGCAGCGGATGGACGGAGATTTTCATTTATCCTGGTTATCAGTTTAAGGTGCTGGACTGTCTTCTGACCAACTTTCATCTTCCGGAATCGACTTTGATTATGTTGGTCAGCGCGCTGGCTGGAAGAGAACATGTGCTTCACGCATATGAGGAAGCAGTAAAAGAACGTTACCGGTTCTTCAGTTTTGGCGACGCCATGCTGATTCGGTAACCGATAGAACGTAAAAGAAAACTGGAAGCAGAATTCCTATGGGCTTTGGATTCTGCTTCCAGTCTTTTTTCCTTTTGAGGGTTGGAAGGTTTATGTTTGGTTTCATAGTTGAATAACTATTACGATATCTACTATACCGGATAAATATGAAAGGAATGTGTCCGCCGGATAAAAGGATTCTTAAAAAACAAAAGAAACTATTAAAAAAATCTTTACGATCCGAAAAGATTACCTGGAAATGGTAAAGCCCCGGCCGCCAACATAGTTGACATCATCGATGACGATAAAGGCCGTCGGGTCGATGGTGTAGATCATCTTTTTCACATCATTGATCTTCCGGTAGGGAAGGATCGTCAGGATGACCTTGGAAGGATCCAGGTGATAGCCGCCTTCCGCCTGGAGAAAGGTGAGCCCCAGATCAAAGGTGTGCAGAAGCTCCTGCCGGATCTTTTCGTGTTCAGCGGAAAAGATCAGAAGCTGGACTTCGGATCGGCCGTAAGTAATGACCTTATTGACCATAATGCTTGTCAGAAGGATCACGACGATTCCGTAGACAGTCTGCAAAAGCGGTTTGGAGACTGCCTGCAAAAGGATGACCGTGCAGTCGCACACATACATGACAACGGATACCGGGATCCGGAACTTCTTATTCAGTACAACACCCAGAATATCGAATCCGCCGCTGGAGCCATTGGCCCGCAGAATGATTCCGCTGCCGATTCCGAGCAGAGCTCCGGCAATCAGGCTGCTTAAAAACGGATCTTCGGAAAGCGGCAAAAACAGATCAACCTGGGAAAACAGATCCAGGAGCACCGGGAAGAGAAAGGTCATGATCAGCGTCTTAAAGATAAATTCCTTTCCGGCGAAACACCATCCGATGACAAACAATAGAATATTGATGCAAAGTACGATCCAGGAAAGAGGGAGGGGAATCAGTCTCTGTAAAATGACAGACAGACCGGTGACTCCTCCTGCGACAAAATTCTGAGGGAGCACGAAGAGCCCGAACGCCGCCGCTGTCATGGTGCCTCCGGCTACGATCAGAAGATAGGATAAGAGTTTTTTCTTCATAATAGATACGACCTCCAGCATAAATGTAAGTTTCTGTCTGTTTTCTATGGTACAATCAGAATGCGGGAATCGTCAAGTTAATGCGTTGAACTGAAAAAAAGCTCCCAGAACATTCTGAGAGCTTTTGAGCGGAGATGGTGGGAGTCGAACCCACGCGCCCTTGCGGACCTATCGCATTTCGAGTGCGACCTCTTACGACCACTTGAGTACATCTCCACGGCACTGATAGAATCAGCTTATATATTATACCAAAAGATCTATAAAAAGAAAAGAGAAAATCAGGAAAAAAATCAAGTTGCCTTTTGTAGGAAGACAAGTGTCTTTGTATGCGAGAAAAAGACATAAACATGCAAAATGTTTGCCAGAGACGGAAAAAACGCTTGAAATTTTACAAAGAAGGGAGTATTATGAAGATAGAAATTATGCAGTTTGTCAAAAGAACGGAGGAATTCAAAATGAGCGATAACATGATGTGGGCATTGGTAAAAGAGAAACCGGAAGTCGGCTTATGGATGAAAAGAGTGCCGATTCCGGAAGTAGGACCAAATGATGTTAAGATCAAAATCCACAAAACAGCTATCTGCGGTACAGACGTACATATTTATCAGTGGAATGAATGGGCACAGCATACGATCCCGATCGGCCTGACAGCCGGACATGAGTATGTAGGAGAGGTCGTAGAGGTAGGTCCTGGCGTACAGGGATTCAAAGTAGGAGACCTGGTATCCGGTGAAGGACATATCACATGTGGAAAGTGCCGGAACTGTCTGGAAGGACACAAAGAAAACTGCAAGGACGCAAAGGGCGTCGGCGTAAATGTTCAGACGGAAATTACCGTTGACGGCAAGGTGTACTTTGCACAAGTTGCATTGCGTTACCGCAACGGACTGTACATTGACGCCACCGTCAGACAGCAGTCAACCACCGTTGTCGTTGCACAAATCTATTTTGTGGAAGGCACCCTGTACGCCGAAATTAACGGTATACGTTTTGCCGTGGACATTGCAACGCCAGACACTGTCGGAAGCTTTGCGCAAACGCTGGAAAGTCTTAAAGGCTACAACGACGTTTTGGACAGCGTGCTGGACACGCTTTCAGGCGTAACACAAAACATCGAAAACGCCAGATTAGCCGATATTGTGCAGTCTCTTTCTCAAGACGGCAATTTTTGGAGAGCGGAAATTGACGGTACAACGTTGGGGCTTAACAAGTTTGCCCTTTGCTTTGACGGTACTCCGTCTTTGGAAGTAACAAACCTCGCATTGGGGAAAGTTACCGTAAACAGCCTGAGCGCACAGATAACTGCCGATGTAAATGAAGTTGTGGCACCGCAAAGCAGTTACGTTACAAAACTTGCGGTGAATATCGGAAACTTTGCCACGGCTGTTGCGGAAATAGACATAAGAACAATGTCCGCAAAAGGTACAGTTACTTTGGGAAACACACAAGCGCAGTTTGCCCTTGAAAACGGCGTTGTGTACCTTGTGTGCGGACAGGCAAAACTGTGCCTGCCCCTCGACAGGTTGAATCAACTTTTGCAGGAAATTGCCCGCTTTACCGATATCGGAACAACTGCCGACATAACGTTGAACGTAAAAGACATTGTAAACAGCCTGCGTCTGCAACTTTCCGACAACGGATTTGACCTGACGGTTACCGTTGCCGACACCGACGTAACGGTTTGCTTCGACGAAAAGGCGCAACTGACGCATGCCAACGTTGTATTTGGCACGCTTGACATCACGGCAACGACTACCTCTGTGGAAATTGCCGACGTGGACACCTCGGGCGACTTTACCGACATTGTGGACGTGGCGCAAACTTTTGCTCCGCAAATACAGCAACTTGTAAATGCCGAAAGTTACCTCTTTGAAATTGACGGACAACTGCTTTCAAACGGCTGCACCGTTACCGCAAAAGTGTACCTCAACACCAAGGCAACAAGCGGAGTGCAACTGTTTGCAGACGCAACTCTCAACTACAAGGGGGTAAACGCTTTGAAAGCGGAAATATGGCTGTCGGACGGCGTTTTGTACGCTACGGTGAACGGTTTGGACATTGTGCTTGACGTGTCTTCCTCTTCGGAAACAAACCCTTCAAATATACTTTCCGAACTGTACGGCTACAACGAAAATCTGGACGTGTTGCTGGACGCAATAAGCAACGTTGCAACGCTTAAAGACGCCGACATTTCAACGCTTGTGAAGGGCTTCGCCTTTGAAAACGGCGCACTTGCACTCACTTTTGACGCAAGCATTTTGGGATTGTCGCAATTTGACGCTACACTTTGCGCTACCGACAAACTTGCCCTTTCAGTAAACAATCTGACGGTGGGAGAGGTTTCCGCAAACGTTACCGTCGAAGTAAACTGCAACCCGCAAGCCGTAACGTTGCCCGACAAGGACTTTTCCACCAACCTTATTGTGAAAATAGACGACAACAACATTCTTTACGCACAACTGAATTTGCTGGAAAACGTGTACCGCTTCAAGTTGGGCGAACTCAACATCCTGTACAGCAACAACGTGTTTAAGGTGCAAAAGGGGCAGGATATACGTGTGATGGGAGATATTTCGGTAATTTCCGAGATTGTACAGCGCATCGACGACATAGTGAAACAATTTGCCGACCCCTCCGCACAGCAGGGCGAATGTTGGACAGCCTGAACCTCTTTGCAGACGCACAGAAAAACACCCTGACGGCAGAATTGCAGTTGGCGGGTATTCCCGTTACAGTAAACATCAGCGGGGGCGAACAACCGCAAATTACATCGGTAACGGCAAACATCGCCGCTTTGGACAAACAAATAAGCGCAAAACCAAACTTCGAAGAGGTGATTTTCGACGACTTCAACGAGGAATCCTTTGTGCAAATCGACAAAGTGCTGGGCGATTTCCTGCCCACCATTGACGTGCTTATTCACACCAACAGTTGGCGTTTCGACTTCACCCTAGACAGCGAATTTTCGGTAACGCCCAAGGACGGAACGTTACCCTCCGTCTACCGCATAAATGCCGGCTCGTTTGTGGAATTTTACTACAACCGCAACTACGCCGATATGTTTGCGCTCAGGGCGTTTCTGGACGTCAAAAAGGTGGTAAACGGTGTTGCGGAAGACTTTGCAACGTTGGACGCAATGTACATCGACGGCAGAATTTACATCACCTACAACAATACCCTTAAAGTTTCCGCCGAAACGGCAAAAATTGCCGAGTGTGTGGATTTGTTTGACCAACTGCGTGAAGTTGTACCTCAAATAGATGCGTTGCTGAATATGTTGCTTTCGGCAAAGGACGACGCAACGGCAAACGTACAGAAAATAGATTACTCCACCGTTATCAGACAGGTCGCCTACGCAGACGGCAAGTTCAGCCTGACATTGAACGGGGGCGTTTTGCTCAACGACCTTGGCGACATTTCCATGACCGTCAGTAAAACGCAGTCCAGCCTGGTACTGGATTGGTTGCAAATTTCCTACGGCGAAAACAACCCCTACTCCTCTGCTTACAACCTCACCCTGTGCGGCGTTGCCGTTAGCGCATCGGATTTGCAACAGCAGGTGGAGGAAGGCGCACACGACAGGGACAAATACGCAGTAGTTGCGCACATCAAAAACTATCTTGAAACAAACAGTGCCGACAGTCACATCAACTTCGACAGCATAAAAGAACTGCTCAAAGCCCTGTTGGACACGGCGGACAAAACTACTTTCGCCATTGACGGCACCGTTACCGCCGATTTGTCGCTGATAGGAATCATCAAAGAAAACGTGGAAATGGGTTTGAATGCCCGTGTGGACATCTACCCCAAAGACGCAAATGACCCCGAAAGCACCGACTGCGTGTACTTTACGGTGAAACTTTCCCGCCCCAAACAAAGCCTTGTGAGCCTTGTAAACGCCGCTTTCAACGATTACGGAGGGGACAGTTACCTGTTCTTCAACGGCGCAACGCAACGCATAACAATCCTGCGCAATTCCTACGTAAAAAGCGGTTGGTTTGGCATAAAAATGGAAGAACGCA
>CAJFMZ010000054.1 GCA_904393575.1 uncultured Sellimonas sp.
TGCCACTCACGATGATATTCATCTGACCATTGATTCTCCAAACGATGCATCCACTATTATGAGAACACGGTTTATCCGGGAGGATTATCCGGATATCATCGGAATCGGCGGCGATATCAACTATTCCTACTATGTAGATGCCGGAATCCTTGCAGATGTATCGGACAGCCCGATTATGGGAGAGATCAAACAGTCCTACAAAGACATTCTGGAGGCGCTGGAAATTGTGCCGACAGATGGAACGTACGGAATTCCTTACGTGGCAAATGCGGCGGGTGTTCTTTATAACAGGGAGATGTTTGAGGAACATGGATGGAAAATTCCGGAAACATGGGATGAGCTCAAGAGCCTGTGCGATGAGATCCAGTCCGAAGGCATCATGCCGTTCTATTTCGGATTCAAAGATACGTGGACCTGTCTGGCACCGTGGAACTCCATGGCTGTGGAACTTGCACCGGCAGATCTGTGTAAGCAGGTCAACAAAGGAGAGGCGACATTCTCTGACGGCTACAGAGAGGTGGCAGAAAAGTATCTGGAACTTTTAAATTATGGACCGGAAGATCCATTTGCCTATGGATATAATGATGCATGTACCGCATTCGCCAATGGAGAATCTGCGATGTATCCGATCGGAAGCTATGCGGTTCCTCAGATTTTATCCGTAAATCCGGATATGAATATTGATTCTTTCGTAATGCCGGCAAGCGATACCAAAGACGGCAATACACTGAACTCCGGTGTCGACCTGATGTTTGCTGTCACTGCAGACTGCAAGAACAAAGAGGCTGCATACGAGGTGCTGGATTTCCTCTATGAAGATGAAAATATCCAGGCTTACATTGATGACCAGAATGCAATTCCTTGCAAGGAGGGAGACTTTACGCTTGCTTCCGAGCTGGACGGCATGACAGAATACATTGAGTCCGGAAACATGACAGACTATCAGGATCACTACTATCCTTCCGAGATGGCGGTGGACGCTCAGATCCAGACCTTCTTGATCAATAAAGATGTGGACGCGTTCCTGAAGAAATTTGACAGCGACTGGGCAAGATACAACCGTGACATTATCCGGGAAGTACAGGAGTACGAGGATGAACACGGGGACGCCAATTAAGGAAAGGAGAGGAAAACGATGAAGAAACTCACTGACAGAAGCCGTACGTTCCTGTTGATCACGATACCGATTCTGGCATTATTCATCTGCTTTAATACCGTACCGCTGATCAGAGGTGTGTACTACAGTTTTACAAACTTTAAAGGATTCGGAGACTATGATATGGTAGGATTCCGGAATTATCTGGATCTGTTTACGGATGCCAGAGTCGGAAAATCCTACTGGTTCACTTTCCGCCTTGCGATCTGTGCTACTATCATTACCAATGTGGTCAGCCTGATCCTTGCCCTGGGACTGAACAGCAAAATCCGGGCAAAAAGCTTTTTCCGTGCTGCCTACTTCCTGCCAAACGTACTGGGAGCGTTGGTAGTCGGATATATTTTCAACTATTTCTTTACATACATCCTTCCGGAATTCGGAAAGATGATCGGAAGCGATGCCTTAAGCGGCAGTATGCTTTCCAATGAAAAGACAGCATGGATTGCCGTTGTGATTGTCTGTGCATGGCAGTCCATCGCCATGAACACCATCATTTACATTTCCGGACTTCAGACTGTACCGGAAGATGTCTATGAGGCAGGATCTCTGGACGGAGCGACAGGCTGGAAGAAGTTCAAGCATCTGACCTTCCCGCTGATCATCCCGTTCTTTACGATTAACATGGTGCTTTGTGTCAAGAACTTCCTGATGGTGTTCGACCAGATCATGGCCCTCACAAAAGGAGGCCCGGCACAGAGTACCGAATCCATCTCCTACCTGATCTATAATAACGGTATGTCAGGCGGACAGTTCGGATTCCAGAGTGCGAACGCGGTAATCTTCTTTATTGTAATCGTGGCGATTTCCGTAGCGCAGATGAGCTTTTCATCACGGAAGGAGGAGCAGTTATAATGAAAACACACGCAGAACACAAAACAAACTGGACCGTAATGATCCTGTTGATTCTTGGACTGATTACGATCGCATTTCCTCTTTATATGACGATCATTATCGCGTTCAAACAGCCAAGTGAAATGACCAACAGTATTTCCGGAATTCTTTCTCTGCCGAAAAGCTGGAGTTTAAACAACTTCAAGGAAGCGATGGAAGTGACGGACTTCTGGAATTCCCTGAAAAACAGTGTCCTGATTTCTGTTTTGACGGTGGTCCTTTCCATTGTCATTCATTCGCTGATGGGATATGCGGTAGGAAGAAATAAAGCCCACAGCAAGTTTTACAATTTTGTATATTTATTCATCGTTAGCGGTATGTTTGTACCATTTGCGATCCTGATGATGCCTCTTGCAAAGCAGACCGCGGAGATGGGACTTGGAAATTGGGTTGGCGTAATCATACTTTATGTGGTATTCTATATGCCGATGAATGTTTTACTGTATTCCGGATATCTCACCAATATTCCGATTGCCCTTGAGGAGGCGGCCCGTGTGGACGGCGCAAGCACCTGGAGAACATACTGGAAGGTCATCTTCCCGATCATGAAGCCGATGCATGCGACAGTTGCTGTCATTACTGCTCTTTCCGTATGGAATGATGTGATGACACCACTTGTTATCATGGCAGGAACCGGACAGAACACATTGCCTTTGGCACAGCTGAATTTCCAGACACAGTTCGGAACCAACTATAACCTGGCATTTGCTTCTTACCTGCTGGCATTGATCCCGATCGTTATTTTCTACGTGATCTGTCAGAAACAGATTCTGAATGGTGTTGTAAACGGTGCAGTAAAATAAGAAAAACTGTACAAGGAGAGCAAAGATGGGAATTGTATTTGAAGAAAAAGAACGGATTTTTACATTACAGACAGACCACACGACATATCAGTTTCAGGTAGATGCATATGGATTTCTGCTGCACCTGTATTATGGAAAGACAGTCTATGGAGGCATGGATTATCTTCTGACCTACTATGACAGAGGATTTTCCGCCAATCCATATGATGCTGCACAGGACCGCACGTATTCCATGGATGCTCTGCCGCAGGAATTCCCAACGAGCGGAACAGGAGATTTCCGGAGTCCGGCCCTTACGGTCAAAAACAGTGACGGGACTTACAGTTGTGACCTGCGTTACAAGAGCCATAAAATCACTGAGGGTAAATACGGACTTCCGGGACTCCCGGCGGTTTACGCGGATGAAAAGGAGGCCCAGACACTGGAAATCCTGATGGAAGATGCGGTCACAAAGGTACAGGCAGTGCTTTTGTACGCGGTTCTTCCGAAATACGATATCATTACAAGAAGCGTCAAGATCATCAACCAGGGAGAAGAGAAGATCCATATCAGCAAAGCTGCGTCCGCCTGTCTGGATTTTGTAACAGGCGAATATGATCTGATCAGTTTTTACGGGCGCCATGCCATGGAGAGAAACTTCCAGAGAATGCCGTTAAGCCATGGGAAACAGATCCTGAGAAGCAGAAGAGGTACGTCAAGCCATCAGTACAATCCGGCCATGATTCTGGCGGAGAAGAATACGACCGAGGAATACGGAGACTGTTATGCCATGGTATTCGTATACAGCGGTTGCTTTAAGGCGGAGGCTGAGAAGGATCAGTTCAATCAGACGAGAATTCTGATGGGGCTGGCATCCGAGCTGTTTTCCTACCCTCTCGGAACCGGAGAAAGCTTCGTGATTCCGGAGACGGTCCTGACTTATTCATCCGAAGGACTGTCAGTTCTGTCTCAGAATCTGCACCGGTGCTTCCGGAACAATCTGTGCAGAGGAAAATTCAAAAATCAGGTACGTCCGGTGCTTGTAAACAGCTGGGAGGCGGATTACTTTAATTTTACAGGGAAAAGCCTCTTAAAGCTTGGAAAAGAAGCAGCGGATCTTGGAATTGAAATGCTTGTTCTGGACGATGGATGGTTTGGAGAACGAAACGATGACAATACAAGTCTTGGTGACTGGGTGGTCAATGAGAAAAAACTTGGCTGCACAATGGGAGAACTCATTGATCAGATCCACGGACTGGGACTGAAATTCGGACTGTGGATTGAGCCGGAGATGGTGTCCGAGGACAGTGACCTCTATCGGGCGCATCCGGACTGGGCGCTTCAGATTCCGAAGCGGAATCCGATCCGGGGAAGAAACCAGCTGGTACTTGATTTTTCCAGAAAAGAGATCCGGGACTACGTATTTGACCAGATCTGTGCTGTGCTGGATCAGGGCAAGGTAGAATATATCAAATGGGATATGAACCGGAGCCTTTCCGACATTTATTCTTCGAAGACGAAGGAACAGGGAAAGGTACTCTATGACTATGTACTTGGTGTGTACGATTTTCTGGAACGGCTCATCGAGCGCTATCCGGATACTCTGATCGAAGGATGCAGCGGAGGCGGCGGACGGTTTGATGCCGGAATGCTGTACTATACGCCGCAGATCTGGTGCAGTGATAATACAGATGCCATTGACCGGCTGGAAATTCAGTACGGAACATCCTTTATCTATCCTGTATCCTGCGTGGGATCCCACGTTTCTGCCGTGCCGAATCATCAGACCGGAAGGGTGACGTCTCTGAAAACCCGCGGGGTCGTTGCCATGGCGGGAACCTTTGGCTATGAACTGAATCTGGGGCTTTTGAGCAGCGAAGAAAAGCAGGAAGTCAAAGAGCAGGTGAAAAAGTTCAAAAAATATGCTCCTCTCATTCAGAACGGGGAGTACTACCGCCTGTCCAATCCACAGACAGATGAGCTGGGGGCATGGGCGTTTGTGTCGGAAGACCAGAGCGAGGCACTGCTCAATGTGGTGATGCTGAAACAGCACGGCAACATGACGGTCAATTATGTAAAGATGCGGGGACTGAAACCGGATGCGTACTATGAAATGGAAGGAAGCAGCCGGACATACAGCGGAGCCGCACTGATGCAGGCGGGCCTTCCGATGCCGATCGAGAGCGGAGAATACCTTGCCTACCAGAGATACCTGAGACGTGTAAAATAGGGAGAGGACAGAAAAATGGCTGGAAGAGTAAAGAAAAGTGATCAAGAATTCAAGGCCCGCATGGCAAAGCATGAGGACGAGCTGAAATGGCTCTATATGGAGCTGTACCAAAATGATTCCATGTATGCAGAGCTGTGCAGCCAGATGTATGAATATTATACCAGGAGGAAAGCTGCATTAAAGAAACGGGACCGGGAGCGGGAAGCCGATCCACAGTGGTACCGGAGAAAAGATATGCTGGGCATGATGCTTTACATCGACAACTTTGCCGGCAATCTCAAAGGAGTACAGAAAAAGCTTGATTATATCAAAGAGAGCAATGTCTCCTTCATTCATCTGATGCCGTTTCTTGATACCGTGAAAGGAAAATCCGACGGGGGATATGCAGTGGCG
Organism: uncultured Sellimonas sp.; assembly: GCA_904393575.1. Classification (GTDB taxonomy): domain Bacteria; phylum Bacillota; class Clostridia; order Lachnospirales; family Lachnospiraceae; genus Sellimonas. The sequence goes on from CAJFMZ010000054.1 coordinate 5,453, forward strand.
GATTTCCGGAAAGTCCGCCCGGATCTGGGAACCATGGAAGATCTGGCGCGCCTTTCCGCGAAATGCCATGAAATGGGCATTGATGTATGCATGGATTTTGTCATGAACCATACTTCAGAAGAACACGAATGGGCAGTACGGGCACGACATGGAGAAGGCGAATATATGAGCCGGTACTTTTTCTACGATAATCCGCAGATCCCGGCAGAATTCGAAAAGACCGTACCACAGGTATTCCCGACCACAGCACCGGGAAACTTTACCTGGCTGCCGGAAATCGGACACTATGTCATGACGACATTTTACCCGTACCAGTGGGACCTGAATTACGGAAACCCACGAGTATTCAATGAAATGATGTACAATTTCCTCTTCTTTGCAAACCAGGGAATGGATATCATCCGTATTGATGCCGTTCCGTATATCTGGAAAGAGCTGGGAACATCCTGCCGGAATTTAAAACAGGTACATACCATTGTCCGGATGATGCGGATAATCGGAGAAATCGTCTGCCCGGCGGTAGCACTTCTCGGAGAAGTCGTCATGGAACCGGAGAAAGTCGTACCATATTTCGGAACCGTGGACAAGCCGGAATGTCATATGCTCTACAATGTAACTACTATGGCAACCACCTGGCACACCGTAGCCGTACACGATACCAGACTTCTGAAAAAGCAGCTCGATATCGTAAACGGACTTCCAAAGGAATACACATTCCTGAATTATCTAAGATGCCACGATGACATCGGATGGGGACTTGACTACGATACACTGAAACAGTGGAATATGGATGAAATCCCACATAAACAGTACTTAAACGACTACTTTACAGGAAAATTTCCGGGAAGCGAAAGCAGAGGAGAACTCTACAATGACGACCCGGTAACAAAAGACGCCCGCTTCTGCGGCACCACTGCATCCATGTGCGGCATCGAAAGCGCAGGCTTCGAACAAAACGATGCCAAGATGGAAAAAGCCATCCGGAAAGATCTCATGCTCCACGCCTACATGTTCATGCAGGCCGGCATCCCGATGATCTACAGCGGAGACGAAATCGGACAGGTCAATGACTATACATACAAAGAAGACGAAGAAAAAAGAGCAGATTCCCGTTACATCCACCGAGGCGCATTCAAATGGGAGCTCGCTGAAAACAGGCACGACAGGACTACCGTAGAAGGACAGATCTTCGAAAGCCTCAGCTATATGGAACAACTCCGGGCACAGGAAGACATCCTCGGACCGGATGCAGAAGTCTCCACATGGGAAACCGGAGATCAGGAAGTACTCGGAATTACAAGAAGATGGAACGGACAGACCATGTTCGGAATCTTCAACTTCACAGATTGTAACAAAGAGTTAACACTTCCAGAAGACGGAAGATACCGCGAACTCTTCAGCGGCGAAATCCTCGAAGACCGCACCATCACGCTGCCCCACTACGGATACGCATGGTGCCTGAAGTAAAAAAATAAAAAAACTATTATTTTGGGGACGTGTACCGATGCATCGGTACCTGTCCCCAATTGAAATTTTGTTACAAATATGTATAAATTGTTACAGGAAGCCGCCGTCGAAGCCGATGATCTGGCCGGTCATGTAGGATGGTGCCTGGATGGTATTCCAGATCATCTGTGCAGCTTCTTCGGGGGAGGCGAAGCGTCCGGCCGGGATTTCGTCTTCCAGTGCCTGGCGTTCGTCTGTATCGAGCATCTGGTTCATGGTGGTGTCAATGACGCCGAAGGCGATGGCGTTGACCTGGATATTGCTTGGGGCGAGTTCTTTGGCGAGGGCCTGGGTCAGACCCTGGATGCCGGCTTTGGAGGCGGAGTAGGCTGCTTCGCAGGATGCGCCGCTTCTTCCCCACATGGAGGAAATGTTAAGGATTTTTCCGGCTTTTTTGGAAACCATATGAGGGATGGCTTCCCGGCAGCAGTAGAAGACAGAGGAGAGATTGGTGGCGATGATGCGGTTCCATTCTTCGTCTGTCATATCGCTTAGGAGTCCGATGTGAGAAATCCCGGCGTTGTTGATGAGAAGATCCAGCCCTCCGTCTGTGTATGGAGACTGGGTGATTCGGGAGAAGATCCTTCTAACCTGTTCGGGATCGCCGACATCTCCGGGGCACAGCTCGCAGGAAGCTCCTGGGACAGCTAGGAGTTCTTCCTGAACGGTCTGCAGTGCATCCAGATGGTGGGCGCTGTTTACGAAAAGGTGGAATCCCTGTTTGGCGAGAAGGAGGGCACATGCCCGCCCGATTCCTCTGGAGGCTCCGGTGATCAGTACGCTTGGTTTTTGTTTCATATGAAAAGACTTCCTTTCTTTCGTTTTTTTCAGACGCAGGTTCTGCATGGCAGAAGCTGCTGGATCAAATGTCAGGACAGTGTTGTCGTACTTTAGTATACGTCAGAAGGGAATTGTATGAAAGAAAAAACTTGATTTTATTTTTCAAAGTGGTAACCTTAAAGTAGTAATGGGGAAAATTGGAAAGGATATAGAATGATGATAGACCGGGCAATTGCATTTGCGACAAAGGCACATGAGGGACAGTTCAGAAAGGGAACGAAGCGGCCTTATATTGTCCATCCTATCGAGGTGGGGGATATTGTCTCAACCATGACGGCTGATGAGGAGGTGATCAGTGCGGCGATTCTGCACGACACCATCGAGGACTGTGAGGGAGTGACAAGGGAGGTTCTTGCAGAAGTTTTTTCTGAGAGAGTTGCATCGCTGGTTGCCCAGGAGAGTGAAGATAAGTCCAGGTCCTGGATAGAGCGGAAAGGTTCGACCATCGAGCGGATCCGCACGGCACCGTATGAGGTGCAGATGATCGGTCTTGCGGACAAGCTGTCCAATATGCGGGATATAGACCGGGATTATCCGGTAGTGGGAGAGGAGCTCTGGAACCGCTTCCGTATGAAGGACAAGCAGATGATCGGGTGGTATTACAAGGGCATTCAGGAGGCGCTTCGGGAAGTGTTTACGCACGTCCCGGCATACGAGGAGTACTGCCATCTGGTAGACCGGCATTTCCGGGAGAAAAAATAGATCTGTCAATTTTAGAGCAGGCAGACGCGGAGAGGTGTTCCGTGTCTGCCTGCTTTTTATCTTTTTGTTTTTCGAAAGGCCAGTTTCTGAAATGCGGCCGTCAGTACAATCCCTTTGAAAATGCTTGAGATGGTAATGCTCCACCAGATACCATCCAGTCCCAGAGGTGTGGAAATTAAAATCAGGGCAAGAGGAATCCGGGCCGTAGTCAAAGAGACGCTGACTACGGACGGCGGAAGTGTCTGGCCAAGTCCGGAAAATGCACCGGCGGTTGTGATCTCCATGCACATGAAGAGCTGAGAGACGCCGAGAATCTGGAGGTAGGATATGCCCATCGGCAGTACGTCTGCCTCCGGAATGAAAATCCGGAAGATCGGAGCGGGGAATACAATCAGTACGATCGTGCAGAAAACACCCCACAAAAGCACAACGATCATCGAACAGCGGTATCCTTTTCTGGCCCTTGCTTCGTTTCCGGCGCCGAAATTCTGGGCAATGAAGGAATTGACCGCAGCCGCAAATCCATCGGAGGTCATCCAGGAGATGGATTCGATCTGGGATCCGACCTTTTGAACAGCCACGGCGGAGTCTCCAAATCCTGCTACAATCCGTGCGATCACCATGGAGATTCCGGTGAAAATCATATTCTGAAGGGAGGATGGCAGCCCGATTCGGATGATCTCCTTTAATATGGAAAGCTGAGGCTTTGTAAAAAAGCGAAGATTCAAAAAGATTTCCGATTCGGTCCGTACTGCCAACAGGAAAACCGCTGTCACGACAGCCTGGGCGAATACGGTAGCAATGGCGGCGCCTGCCACAAGAAGCTTTGGAAAAGGCCCGATACCAAAGATCAGTACCGGATCCAGCACAATATTGATGACAAGCCCGACGGCCGTTGCCAGAAACGAAGTGCGGCTGTTTCCCATAGCAGTCAGAATCCCGGTAAAGACCTGATTTAGGAAGGAAAAAACAACAAGACCGCAGGTGATGGCAAGATAGACCTGGGCGTCCTGAATGACCGCAGGGGAGTTCAGACGGAAAAATCCGATCAAAGGCTGCTGAAATGCAAAGCAGAGCACTCCGTAGAGAAGCCCCAGAAACAAAGAAAGCTGGATTGCGTTTCTGGCATATCCGCAGGCTTCTGCCTGTTCACCGGCACCCAGAGAATGTCCCACTTTGACCTGTCCTCCCATTTTTGCAAGGACCGCGATCCCGTTTGCAAACCACATATACATACCTGCTGCTCCGACAGAGGCAACCGCATCGCTGCTGATTCTTCCGATCCAGATCATATCCGTCAGATTATAAGCCATCTGGACAAGGGAAGTTGCCATGATTGGAAGCGCAAGCCTGGTCAGAGATGAGAATACCGGCCCGTTCAGTAAATCAATTTTCTCTTTCATGTTTCTATCGCTTCCTTTCGTTTCTATTGTTTTTTCCGGTTTCGTGAATCAAATGTCTCATGTTCCTGCCCCCCTGCTGAAGTATCTACTATAACTATACCGAAATCTTAGAATAATTCAATCATTTTCCCAAGAACAGAATAAAATGACATCTGTTTCATTGATCACCTGTAAGGGCAGGAGGTCTTTCCTCCATGAAAATCATGAAAGCCGGTTGATTTCCGGACTGTTTTTCCTTATACTGAAATCATAGGACATCCCCATCCGGAGAACCCGGTGGGGATTTTCAATGACGGAAGAATGTATGTAAAGAGAGGGACAGCAAATGAAACGAATACTGATGATTGGAACCGGAGGGACCATTGCGTCCAAGCAGACGGAGAATGGACTGGCTCCGGGACTGACGCCAAATGATATCTTGTCTTATATTCCGCAGGTCCGGAAGGTCTGCGAGGTAGAGACATTGCAGGTCTGCAATGTGGACAGTACCAATGTGACACCGGAACACTGGAAAATGATGGTTCGGGCAGTGGAAGATCACTATGATTTTTACGATGGTTTCGTGATCTGCCACGGGACAGATACGTTGGCCTATACGGCAGCGGCCCTGTCCTATATGATTCAGAATTCACCAAAGCCGATTGTAATTACCGGAGCACAGAAACCGATCAATATGGATGTGACGGACGCAAAAACCAATCTGCTGGACAGCTTTATCTATGCGGCCGATGATGACTCGGAGGATGTCAGCATTGTTTTTGACGGAAAGGTCATCATCGGGACACGGGCAAAGAAAGAGCGGGCCAAGAGCTATAATGCATTTTCAAGCATTAATTTCCCCTATCCTGCAGTGATCCAGGATGAACAGGTCATCCGGTATATCCCGCCGGTCAGACATAAAGGGGAAGTGCGTTTCTACCATGAGATGAAGGAAAGCGTCTATGTGCTGAAACTGGTGCCAGGAATGAGAAAAGGGGTTCTGAGCCGGATTCTGGAACAGTACGACTGCGTTGTAATTGAGAGTTTCGGTGTGGGAGGACTGCCGGATACCATTACAGCGGAAGTATACGAGGGCATGAACCAGTGGAAAGAGGAAGGCAAGCTGATTGTCATGACGACACAGGTGGTCAGCGAGGGAAGCAATATGACAGTCTATGAAGTAGGGAAAAAGGTCAAACAGGATTTTGATCTTCTGGAGGCCTACGATATGACGCTGGAGGCCACGATTACGAAACTGATGTGGCTGCTGGCACAGCCGTCCAGAAGCTATGAGGAAATCAAACGCCGTTTTTACAAGATGATCAATCACGATATGCTGTTTGCGGGATTTCGGGAGGATGCATAGAGAAGGTATGGGAAAAAGAGAAGAAATACAGGACAGGCTGCGGGAGATGGCAGATGCTTCCTACAAGGAGTTTAACGACCGCCTGTTAAAGGCACCTGGGATGCCTACGCTTGGGATCCGGATTCCGGCACTCCGCGCTCTGGCCAGGGAACTGGCAAAAGAAGACGAATGGATGGAGGACATCCAGCAGGACGGAGGCAACTGCCTTTTCCAGGAAGAGCATATGCTGATTGGAATGACAGCCGGATATAAAAAAGCCGCCAAAGAAGAGCACGCCGCCATGCTGGACGTCTGGGTGCCGGGGATTGTTTCCTGGGCGGACTGTGACTGTGGCACTTCCATTTTGAAATGGATGGCCAGGGCCCCGCAATTCTGGTTTTCCTATCTCGAAAAATGGATTTTGAGCAGCAGGGAGTTTGAAGTCCGGTTTGCTGTGATCGCCATGATGGACTATTTTCTGACAGATGCGTATATTGATAAGGTACTGAAGTATTACGAAACGATCCGGCAGACCGATTATTACGTCCGAATGGGAATCGCCTGGGCAGTGGCAACCGCTTATCTGAAATATCCGGAAAAAGTGCTTGCCCTTCTGAAGGAGAACCGGCTGGATGTGTGGACACATAATAAGACCATTCAGAAATGCAGGGAGTCAAGACGGATCAGCGATGCAGACAAAGAGATGCTTGTCCGTCTCAGACGCAGACAGGAGGAAATGGATGAAAAACAGAAAATTTGATACGGTGTTTCTGGATCTGGACGGCACGATCATTGATTCGGAACAGGGAATTGTAACATCGGTCATCTATGCACTGAAAAAATTCGGAATCGAGAAGAAGCGGGAGGAGCTTCTGAAATTTATCGGGCCGCCCCTGATTGCTTCTTTTCAGGAATATACCGGACTGTCCAGAGGGGACGCGGAAAAGGCGGTGGAATATTACCGGGAAAACTTCGGAACAAAAGGCGTCTATGAATACCGGCTGTATGACGGAATCCGACAGATGCTCCGGACACTTTCCGGGGAAGGGATCCGGATTGTCATGGCAACATCCAAGCCGGAGCACTATGCCAGGATCATAGCAAAAGACGCTGGAATTGACCAGTACTTTACCTTCCTCTGCGGAGGCACGATGGATGGAAGCCGTCTTACAAAAGAAGATGTGATTGCGTATGCGCTGGAACAATGCCACAGTCAGGCGGGAGATCCGTCCATTGTGATGGTGGGGGACCGGGAACACGATATTCTGGGCGCAAAAGCGTTCGGTCTTGCATCGGCCGGAGTTCTCTATGGATTTGGAAGCAGGGAAGAGCTGGAAGCCGCAGGGGCGGATCTGATCTTTGTTTCGCCTAAAGAAGCGCAGGACTACTTAGCAGGAAGGTCCTAGAACCTTAAGATTCCATGAAAATTCGATGAACACCTTGACAAACAAGAGTCGTGTGACTATGATTATCATATATTTATTTCATATATAAA
>CAJFMZ010000055.1:0-11660 GCA_904393575.1 uncultured Sellimonas sp.
AGGATTCCACGTACCATCCACTCCCGTCAGAGCATCCGGTGTAATCATGAACATCTGAGCAATTTTCTCCTGAAGCGTCAGTTCCTCCAGCTTCTGGTCAATTTCTGTATCCTTCGTATCCTGGCTTACTGCCTGACCATTGTTCTTATCCTTCTCATCCGAAGTCTGCTGCGAAACCGGCTCCTTCTCCACCTCATTCTGTCCCGCCTGACTAAAATAGATCACCGCCGCAAAGGCTCCCGCAGACACCAGCATACATCCGATCCCCAGAGCCAACCTCCCCATTCGCTTTTTTCGTTTTCTTCTCTTACTTCCCATGAAATCCCCTTACTACCCTTCTATTGATTCTTACTTTTCCTGATTCTAACTGAAAATTAACAAAAATTTAATGATCAACTCTAAGAGTATTATAATCGAAACACCCTGTCAAGCCCCGTTTCCCTTGATTTTCGGATAGATGATCATTTTGGGGACGTGTACCTTTGCAAAGGTACACGTCCCCAAAAATTCAAGAACAATTCTGACTATTTTTTGTATTTGTTTTTATACTTTAAACCGATATCCGACTCCCCAGATGGTTTCGATGTACTGTGGTTTGGATGTGTCGTATTCAATTTTCTCCCGGATTTTTTTGATATGTACTGTGACAGTTGCGATGTCACCGATGGATTCCATATCCCAGATTTCGCTGAAGAGTTCATCTTTGGTGTACACATGGTTTGGGTGGCTTGCCAAGAAGGTGAGCAGATCGAATTCTTTTGTTGTGAATGCTTTTTCTTCTCCGTTGACCCATACGCGCCTTGCTGTAGTGTCTATTTTCAGGCCGCGGATTTCGATGATTTTGTTTTCTTCTGCATGGCTTCCGATGAGGCGTTCGTACCTTGCCAGATGTGCCTTGACTCTTGCTACCAGTTCGCTTGGGCTGAATGGTTTGGTCATGTAGTCATCTGCGCCAAGGCCAAGTCCCCGGATTTTATCGATATCGTCTTTTTTAGCTGATACCATGATAATCGGTACGTCTTTTTCATCCCGGACCTTTCTGCAGATTTCAAATCCGTCTACTCCTGGAAGCATGAGATCCAGAATCAGAAGATCGAAGTCTTCTTCCAGTGCTTTTTTCAGCCCTGCGTTTCCGTCATTTTCTACTTCTACTTCGAAGCCGCTCAGTTCCAGGTAATCTTTTTCCAGATCTGCGATCGCTTCTTCATCTTCTATAATAAATATTTTACTCATAAATTGGTACCTCCTGATATTTTCGGATGACAAAGTACATGACTGTTCCGGTGCCCGGTCTGCTTGTGGCCCAGATCTTTCCTCCGTGTTCTTCGATAATCTTCTTCACAATGGACAGGCCGATTCCGCTTCCTCCTTTGGATGAATTTCTGGAAGCGTCGGTCCGGTAAAAGCGGTCAAAGATGTATGGCAGATCTTTTGCATCGATCCCTTTTCCATTGTCTTCCAGTTCCACCTGAATGAAATCTCCCACGTCTTTTACTCTGAGATTGATGCGTGGCTGCTGTTTGTCCATATATTTCAGTGAATTGCTGATAATGTTGTTGACGACACGCATGAGCTGTTCCGCATCGGCAATGATCTTGACGTCATCATCTACATAATTAAAATAGCCGAATTCTACCCCCTGATTGGTCAGATCAGAGGAAAGATTATCCGCGCAGTCATTGAAGTAATCGTTGACGCGCACCGGCGCAAAGTTGTAGGGGATGCGGTTTGTATCGATCTTCGTATAAAAGGTCAGCTCATTGATCAGTGTATTCATCTCGTTTGCCTTATTATAGATTGTCTTGATGTAGCGGTCCATCTTTTCCGGTGTGTCCGCCACTCCGTCCATAATCCCTTCCACATAGCCTTTGATGGCTGTGATCGGTGTCTTCAGGTCATGGGAAATATTGCTGATCAGCTCTTTGTTGTCCTTATCGTTTTTCAGCTTTTCCTCCGCATTTTCTTTCAGCCGTTTCCTCATTTCTTCGATATCCTGGCACAACTGGCCGATCTCGTCATCCTTCTCCGGGTGAAGCTCAAAATCCAGCTCGCCTTCCGTGATACTTTTTACCGCGATCTCCATCTTCTCGATCGGTCTCAACAGGCTTCCGTAAATCCACAGAATCATCAGCATGGCTGTCAGTGCAAGAATCAGAACCACACCAATAATCATGGTAACGAGGAATTCATGTACTTCCGGGAACTGATTCAGTGTCCCGATGGACTGTTTAAATTCCTTATACTCTTCCCCGGAAATTCCATAGGTATCTTCAATCGCTTTGATGTGGTAATTTGCCACGCCCCATACGGCAAAACCGGTCAGAACCGCCGGTAAAATGGTGATAATTACAAATGAAATAATCAATTTTGTCTTTAATTTCAAAACAGTTCGTCCTCTCTGTTTAATCTGCTCTGATCACAGGTACAGTATATCACGAAAAGGGGCGCTTTCACTACAAGCGCCCCGAAAATTTTCTAAACTTTTTATAAATACTTTTTCAGTGTTTCTACCTTATCAAGCTTCTCCCACGGAAGATCCAGATCGTTCCGTCCGAAGTGTCCATATGCAGCAGTCTGCTTATAAATCGGTCTTCTCAGATCCAACATTTTGATGATTCCGGCCGGTCTTAAATCGAAGTTTTCACGAATGATTTTTACCAGGGCCTCATCAGAAAGTTTTCCTGTTCCAAAGGTATCTACCCATACGGATGTCGGCTGTGCCACTCCGATTGCGTAGGAAAGCTGTACTTCGCATCTGTCTGCAAGTCCTGCTGCAACAATGTTCTTCGCAACATAACGTGCTGCATATGCTCCGGAACGGTCTACTTTTGTACAATCCTTACCGGAAAATGCTCCTCCGCCGTGGCGTGCCATTCCGCCGTAGCTGTCAACGATAATCTTACGTCCGGTCAGTCCGCTGTCTCCGTGCGGTCCGCCGATAACAAACCTTCCGGTCGGATTGATAAAGAACTTTGTCTCCTCATCGATCATCTTTGGATCCAGAATCGGATCAAAAACATACTTTTTGATGTCCTCATGAATCTGTTCCTGTGTCACTGCCGGATCATGCTGTGTGGAAAGTACGACTGCTTCCAGACGGCTCGGCTTTCCATCCTCTCCGTATTCCACTGTCACCTGGGACTTTCCGTCCGGACGAAGGTAAGAGAGTGTACCGTCTTTTCTCACTTTGGCAAGCTGTTTGGTCAGCTTGTGGGCAAGCGCGATCGGGTACGGCATGTACTCTTCTGTCTCATTGACCGCATATCCGAACATCATGCCCTGATCTCCGGCGCCGATTGCCTCGATCTCTTCATCAGACATCTTGTGTTCTTTCGCTTCCAGAGCCTTGTCAACGCCCATTGCGATGTCGGAAGACTGCTCATCGATTGCAACGAGTACACCGCATGTATCGGCGTCAAATCCGTATTTTCCTCTTGTATAGCCGATTTCTCTGACTGTATCACGTACAATCTTCTGAATATCCACATATGCATTGGTCGTGATCTCACCCATCACCATAACAAGCCCTGTCGTCGTACATGTCTCACATGCCACACGGCTCATCGGATCCTGCTCCATCAAGGCATCCAGGATCGCATCAGAAATCGCATCGCAGACTTTGTCCGGATGACCTTCTGTCACTGATTCAGAGGTAAATAATAATTTTTCCATCTTTTCCTGCCTTTCCTTTTCTCTCATATACTGTCTGTTTTCTCTGGCGGCTGATTTTGAAAACCAAACGTTCCTGTTAAGCAAAAAAATCAGCCCGCCATAAGCGGACTGTTATATACACATTATATATCAATCCTCTTATTGTTCGATTACTCGCTCAGGCTGGCACCTTCCGTGACCGGGGTTGCCGTGGCTTCTCTGATCCTATGTATCTCCACCACTCTGAATAAGAGAAAATATAAATTGATTTACTTGTCACTGTACGGAATCATATCACTATCATATCCTCCTGTCAAGAGGTTTTTCAAACAAAAACAGGGATACGGCACATCCGCATCCCGGTCTTTTATACATGATTTCAGCTTACTTTTAATTTGAATTTCTGAATCTCTTTTTCGCTTGAGACTTTTTCAATCTCCGCGCCGAGATCTCTTAACTTTTCCTCAAACCGCTCGTATCCGCGCTGAATATAGACGATATCGTCCACAATCGTAATGCCATCCGCCGCAAGTCCGGCAAGCACCAGTGCCGCTCCTGCTCTCAAGTCCGGCGCACTCACTCTGGCTCCGGAAAATTTCTCCACCCCTTCAATGGTAGCAGAATTTCCCTCAATTTTGGAAACAGCTCCCATCCGGGCAAGCTCATCCAGATATTTAAAACGGTTTTCAAAAATACTTTCGGTAATTGTACTGGTTCCCTCGCACAGAGCCAGCGCCACTCCCATCTGCGGCTGCATGTCTGTCGGGAATCCCGGATACGGAAGTGTCTTCACCTGGGTATGGCGCAGTTTTCCTTTGGAAACCACACGGACTGCATCGTCAAACTCTTCCACTTCACATCCGATCTCTTCCAGCTTTGCAATCGTTGCCTCCAGATGCTTTGGAATGACATTGAGCACCGTCACATCTCCCTTTGTCACGGCTGCACCGAACATAAAAGTTCCCGCCTCGATCTGATCCGGAATAATAGAGTACTCTGCTCCATGCAGTTTCGTAACTCCCTTGATCTTGATCACATCCGTACCTGCACCTCTGATATTGGCTCCCATGCTGTTCAAGAAGTTGGCCACATCTACTACGTGCGGCTCCTTCGCCACGTTTTCAAGGATGGTCAATCCCTCTGCCATGGAAGCTGCCATCATCACGTTGATCGTCGCCCCAACGCTGACAACATCAAAATAGATATGGCTTCCCACAAGCCTGTCTGCGTCCGCCATGATCTTTCCATGCTCGATTTCCACTTCCGCTCCCAGCGCCCGGAATCCTTTCAGATGCTGGTCAATCGGACGGCTTCCGATATTGCATCCGCCAGGAAGGGCCACCTCCGCGTGTCTGTATTTCCCAAGAAGCGCTCCCAGAAGGTAGTAGGATGCACGGATTTTCTTGATATAATCGTAATCAATGTTAAAGTCATGTACACCACCGCCGCTGATCTCAACGGTATGCCGGTCGATTCGTCTGATCTTTGCTCCGATTCCTTCCATTGCCTCTAATAAAACATTGATATCATTCACATCCGGAAGATTATCAATGTGTACTGTCTCATCTGTCATAATTGCGGCCGCAAGAATCGCGAGCGCTGCATTTTTGGCTCCCCCTATTACCACTTCACCAACAAGAGGAGTCCCTCCCTTAATAATATACTGCTCCATATTACACCTCGACTACTATTTAATCGTATTCGTAATTTCGTCCTGATCTATTCAAAATCCAACTGATATGTTCCTATTTTATTCAACCCCAAATAGGCTTTCCGAATTAGTATAACACAATTTCCCGGTTTGTAAAACTTTTATTTCACATTCCGGCTTGTGTCCTCCGGCGCAGTCTGAAACAGACCGGACTGTTTTTCCTCAGTGTCTCCCCTGATTTCACCAAGAATGGCAAGTACTTTTTCCACCGTTTCTCCCATTGACAAACCGTCTTCATTGATGCGTACATCCGCATACTGGTCAAAAAGCCTGCAACGCTCATCATACAGTTCCCGAAGCGTCTGCCCGTCTCTGAGCACGACTCCGCGGCTTCTGGCATTTTGAATCCGCGCCTCGATTTCCGTGTATGGAACATGCAGATAGACAATCATCCCGATCTCTTTGTAATGCTTCATGGCATGCTCGCAGTACACCACACTGCCTCCCGGCGCAATCACTGCACGCTCTGCCTCTACCGATGCATTGACCTGATCTTCGATTTCCAGAAATCCATCGCTTCCCTTTTCTGCGATGATCTCCCACAGCAGCTTTCCCTCCCGCTCCTGTATCATCAGATCCGTATCAATAAACTGATACCCAAGACGTTTCGCTGTCACAACACCGATCGTACTTTTTCCAGATGCCGGCATCCCTATAAAAATGAGATTATTCTGCATTTTTCTTTCCTCGTTTCTCCTGCCGCATTCCTTCTTTTTTGAAAAAACGGTATCCTTTTGTATTTCCATTCATATTTTAGCATGGTTTAAACTTCGCGTAAACCCTGTATCCTGACGAAAATTTTAATAATAATGTCTGCTGTTCCTGCGATGTTGACATCTTCTTTGCACAATTTCCTGATAGAGAAGTATTTCAACCAGATCCATGACCTGCTGTTCCCGGTTCTTTTTTCTTTTTTTCAGCTCCTGTACTTCCGTCTGGCTGTTTTCGATTTCCATGGCAGCCTCCTGTTTCTCCTCTTCTTTCATCCTGTCGTAAATCCGCCCTGCCATCAGATAGAGAAGCAGCCGATCCGGATATTCATCAAATATCATACTTCCTTCATATTCCATCCTGTCACATTCTTCTTCCACATACGGGAGGATTTTCCGGGCAGATAATGGATACATGCTCTTCATATACTCGGCATCGCGCCGGTCCATTTTTTCCTCGCCGTATTCTTTTAAGTCCATTGGATAGGCCATATAATAAGGTAGTTTATGTTCCATATTCTTCGCACTTCCTGTCTGATATAATCTACTTTACCATATGCAAAAACTGGAATTTGGAAACTTGTTCTGCTATAATCTCAATGGTGCAAAATTCTGCTCGAAAGGAATGAGAGATTATGATAAAAAAAATTGCAGACTTTTTGAAAAAGGATATCGTTCTGCTGATTTCATTTTGTCTGGCGCTGTTATCCTGTCTGATCACCCCTCCGGGTCCGGCTTACCTGGGATATATTGATTTTCACACTCTGATTCTCCTCTTCTGCCTGATGCTGATCGTAGAAGGACTAAGGGAGGCTGATTTCTTTCTCTATATCGGCGGCGCTATTTTAAACAGGACTTCCTCCAAAAGAGGTCTTTCCCTGACACTCGTATTTTTGTGCTTTCTGAGCAGTATGTTCATTACAAACGATGTGGCTTTGATCACCTTTGTACCTTTTGGCATACTGATTCTGGAAATGGCCCAGATGGAATCCAGGATCTGCTATCTGATCGTGTTGATGACGATCGGCGCCAACCTGGGCAGCATGTTTACTCCGATTGGGAATCCGCAGAATCTCTATCTGTATTCTCTCTCCGGACTGAGCCTGCCGGCATTTCTACGGCTGATGCTTCCGTTCACCGCACTTGCGGCTGTGCTGCTGGCTCTGTTTTCCTTTTTTGGAACGGAGCGTGGATCGATCCGCATTCAGATTGGCAGAACCGCCTTCCCAGGCAAAGAGAAGCTCCTCTTTTACGGTATCCTGTTTTTATTCTGTCTGTGCTCCGTATCTGGATTTCTTCCAGATCCGGCTCTGCTTGTGCTTGTGGGAGCGCCGCTTCTTTTCCGTAACCGGACACTGTTTACAAGAATTGACTATTCTCTGCTGCTGACCTTTGTCTTCTTTTTTATTTTTGTGGGAAACATCGATCATTTTGAAAGTCTCCGCACATGGATCCGCTCTATTCTGGAAGGCCATGAACGGCTCGTCAGCATTCTCGCCAGTCAGGTCATCAGCAATGTTCCGGCTGCCATGCTGCTTTCCAGCTATACGTCCAGATTCCAGGAACTGATTATCGGAACCAATCTCGGAGGTCTTGGCACGTTGATCGCCTCCATGGCAAGCCTGATCTCCTACCGTCAGATTTCATCCAGATATCCGAAGAAAAAGACGCATTATATCGGTATTTTTACCGTCTGCAATCTTCTCTTTCTCCTGATTCTGTACCTGGTCTTTTGACGCCCCGTAACAGACATTCAAAAACAGGCAGATGCCGCATTGGCTTCCCTCAGGAAACCAAACGACGTCTGCCTGTCTTTTTCTTATGCCTGACGTTCTTTGTAGTGATGAGCGTCTTCCAGCATCATATCTTTTACTTTCATCAGCCGGATCTGAGAGCTTCTCTCATTTTCATCCAGCTTCATTGTAATATACCGGATATTTTCCTGTGTCTCCGGAATAATGACATGTTCCAGCGCATTGACACGCCTTCTTGTCTTCTCGATTTCCGATGACATCAGCTGGCATGCCTTTTCGGTCTCCGCCAGTTTTAACATATCCGGAAGGATATCGGCAAGCGACTTGACCGCCCCGTCCAGATCACTGGATGTAAAGGCAAAGCCGTAGGAATAGATATCGTTTGCATCCGCGGTTCTCGTCTTTGTCTCAAAAACCGGAATATCAACACTCATCACGTTTTTCTCTCCTACCTGAAGCTCCACCGATTGTTTCGGCATCATCAAAGCGGTCTTCAGCGTCTCCTGGGACATTCCTGCCCTGGCGATGACAAAGTTCTTGTTCGCCGCCTTGATGCCGGCCTCCACTTTTTCTCTGAGCGCCATATTTTCCCTGACAAGATCAAGGAACTGGCGCATCAGCTCGTCTCGTTTATCTTTCAGAAGTTTATGGCCTCTTGTCGCAGTTACCAGCTTTTTCTTCAGCCTTGTGAGTTCCATACGGGTTGGTGTTACCTGTGTAGATGCCAAGCCAGTTCACCCCCATTTCTATTTGCCATAATACAGATCCAGATATTTGTCATCAATACGTTTCAGCTCGCTCCTTGGAAGAATGGAAAGCAGCTTCCAGCCAATGTCCAGGGTCTCCTCTATGGACCGGTCTGTCCCGTATCCCTGGGAAACATATTCTTTTTCAAATGCATCCGCAAATTTGGCATAAATCAGATCGATCTCCGTCAGAGCCGCCTCGCCGAGAATAACCATGAGCTCTTTCGCTTCTTTTCCTCGTGCATAGGCTGCAAAGAGCTGGTTCATCGTGTTGGAGTGGTCCGCACGGGTCTTGCCCTCGCCGATTCCCTTATCCTTCAGACGGGACAGGGACGGCAGTACATCGATCGGCGGCTGCACGCCTTTCCGGTAGAGGTCACGGCTCAGAATAATCTGTCCCTCTGTAATGTACCCGGTCAGGTCAGGGATCGGATGCGTCTTGTCATCTTCCGGCATGGTCAGAATCGGAATCATGGTGATACTTCCGCTCTTTCCCTTCTGACGTCCTGCTCTTTCATACATGGAGGCCAGGTCTGTATACATATATCCCGGATAGCCCCGGCGTCCCGGCACTTCTTTCCGGGCTGCGGATACTTCACGGAGCGCATCTGCGTAGTTCGTGATATCGGTCAGAATAACAAGCACATGCATGTCCTTTTCAAAGGCAAGGTATTCTGCTGCCGTCAACGCCATCTTTGGCGTGGAAATACGCTCGATGGCCGGGTCATTTGCCAGGTTGATAAACAGGACCGTACGATCCAGCGCTCCTGTCTCCCGGAAACTCTCGATAAAGAAGTTGGACTCCTCAAAAGTGATTCCCATTGCCGCAAATACAACGGCAAATGGCTCATCGGTTCCGCGTACTTTTGCCTGTCTGGCGATCTGTGCCGCCAACTGCGCGTGCGGAAGTCCGGATGCTGAGAAAATCGGAAGCTTCTGTCCACGAACCAGCGTATTCAGTCCATCGATCGCGGACACACCGGTCTGAATAAACTCTTCCGGATAGCTTCTTGCCGCCGGATTCATCGGGAGTCCGTTGACATCCAGTCTCTCTTCCGGAAGAATCTCCGGTCCGCCGTCAATCGGACGGCCCAGTCCGTCAAAGACACGTCCCAGCATATCCTCGGACACGCCAAGCTCCATGCTTCTTCCAAGGAAACGCACTTTACTGTTGGAAAGGTTGATCCCTGTCGCACTCTCGAAGAGCTGAACAAGTGCGGTGTCTCCATCGATTTCCAGCACCTTGCACCGGCGGGTTTCTCCGTTTACCAGCTCGATTTCTCCCAGTTCATCATATGCAACATCTTCTACGCCGCGGACCATCATCAGCGGTCCGGCAACTTCCTGAATGGTTCTATATTCTTTTGGCATTTAGAAGTCCTCCTTTCCGTATGCGTCCGCCACTTCTGCCTCAAGTTCCTTTGTCACGTTCTGATAAGCCTCATCCAGCTCATCTTCCAGTGTATATTTAAAACGTCCGATCTGCTCCCTTACCGGCATACTGATCAGCTTGTTCATCGATGCCCCCTCGGAAAGAGCCTTGGAGGACTCTTCATAAAATGCAAGGACGAGCTTCATCATAAGATACTGCTTCTTCAGAGAAGAATACGTGTCGATCTCATGGAACGAGTTCTGGTGCAGGAAGTCCTCACGGATAGACCGTGCCGCTTCCATCTTCAGACGGTCGGACGGTGACAGCGCATCCATACCTACCATCTTGACGATTTCATCCAGCTCTGCCTCCTCCTGAAGGAGTCCCATCATCTTCTGGCGGTTATCCATCCAGTCCCCAGCTACTTCCGCATTAAACCATTTCTCCATATCATCCAGATACAGGGAATAGCTGGTCAGCCAGTTGATGGCCGGGAAGTGTCTCTTGTAGGCCAGATTGGAATCCAGTCCCCAGAACACTTTGACAATACGAAGCGTTGCCTGGGATACCGGTTCGGAAATATCACCACCCGGAGGTGATACAGCTCCGATTACGGAAAGTGCTCCTTCCCGTCCGTCTTTTCCAAGAGAAATCACATGTCCCGCACGCTCATAGAACTGTGCCAGACGGCTTCCAAGGTAAGCCGGATATCCTTCTTCACCAGGCATCTCTTCCAGACGTCCGGACATCTCACGGAGCGCCTCTGCCCACCGGGATGTGGAATCCGCCATCAGTGCCACCGAATATCCCATATCACGGAAGTATTCTGCAATCGTAATTCCTGTGTAGATAGATGCTTCACGGGCCGCAACCGGCATATCTGATGTGTTGGCGATCAGAACGGTTCTCTCCATCAAGGACTCGCCTGTCTTCGGGTCCTTCAGTTCCGGAAATTCATTCAGAACGTCAGTCATCTCATTTCCACGCTCTCCGCATCCGATATATACCACAATATCCGCTTCCGCCCATTTTGCGAGCTGGTGCTGAATGACCGTCTTGCCGCTTCCGAACGGACCCGGCACGGCAGCCACACCACCTTTTGCAATCGGGAAGAAGGTGTCGATAACACGCTGTCCTGTGATCAGCGGCATCTCCGGAGCCAGTTTCTTCTGGTACGGACGTCCCTGTCTTACCGGCCATCTCTGCATCATGGTCAGCTCCTTGTCTCCTTCCGGAGTGGACAGCACCGCTACCACCTCTTCTACCGTGAAGGATCCGGAGCGGATCTCCTTGACGGTTCCCTTCATATTCGGAGGAACCATGATCTTCTGCTGTACTACAATCGTCTCCTGAACGGTTCCAAGCACGTCTCCGCCTTCCACTTCATCGCCCACTTTGGCAACAGGAACAAATTCCCATTTCTTATCTCGTTTCAGAGATGGAACTTCGACTCCCCGCTTCAGGCTGTTTCCTCCTGTCACTTTCATAATATCATCCAGCGGCCGCTGGATTCCATCGTAGATACTTGTGATCAGTCCCGGCCCCAGCTCTACAGACATCGGGACACCCATGGATTCCACCGGTTCCCCAGGCTTTAGTCCCGCCGTCTCTTCGTATACCTGTACAGAGGCCTGATCACCGTGGATTTCGATGATCTCTCCGATTAACCGCTGATCACTTACACGAACCACGTCAAACATGTTGGCGTCACGCATT
>CAJFMZ010000055.1:11739-24359 GCA_904393575.1 uncultured Sellimonas sp.
TTATCGTTCCCTTACTCATTTCGACAATCACCTGCTTTCCTAATTACCACCAAACAGAATATCGGAGCCTACGGCCTGCTCTACAGACTTCTTTACCCCCTCGATTCCCTGTCCTGTGTTTCCACTGACCCCAGGGATCTGGATCACGGTCGGGATGACCGCATCCTTATATCTGTCGATCTCATGTTTCAAAACAGCTGCCCAGGCCTCGGTCACATAGATAATCCCCGTCTTCTCCTCTGCAAGCTGTATCAATGTTTTCTTTGCCTCCTCCGGACTTTCCACAGGGAAGATGTCAAGACCCAGGGCGGCAAAACCATATATGCTGTCATAATCGCCTAATACTGCTATCTTATACATACATCTCCCTTACCCTTTCCCGGATGGATTCTTCCGGAAGCTCATTCTGCTTTCCGGTCAGTATGATTCTCACCGTTTTGATTTCATTTTCCCGCGCAAGCACATACGCCACGACCGGTCCGATCGTAAACGGATTGTAAAGCTGCGGGCGGATGGTCTCGATAATCTGGTTGTCGCACCAGCACTCAAAGGCTGAGGCCGATTCTCTTAAAGCCTGCGCCCCTCCTTTGTATACCGTGCCTTCCAGATACTCTCCGATTGCGTCCATTCCGCCAAGCGCCGCCTTGCAGAGGGCATCCACATCAAGACTGTCGCACTCTGCCATCGCCTGCTTCATAAACTCCAGACTTTTTGCGGTTTTCTGTGAACGTACCGCGATTTTAATATCCGCGACCGCAACAGTGGATTCTGCATATTCCCGGATAATATCATCCTCCGCGTTTTTTCCTGCCTGATAGACCGCCTCAAGGGTCGCTCTGTCAATCATGATGTCACAGAGCTGTCCGTCCTGTGTGTGAAGCAGCGTCTCATACGCTTCCCTGGCAGGCTCCGCCATAAAATCCGGCAGCTTCTCAAACTCTTTATTTTTAACGATATCCAGCATCTCTTCCGGCCCGATTTGGGTTCCGTTGATAAATACGCCTGGAATCTCTTTTCCCGCAGCCACCACTTTGATCGCAGCTTTCAGGTTGTGAAAAAGGTCCGGGTAGGACAGCACGTCGAAAACAGACATATCGTCAATCATACTGCCGATTTCCGCCCAGGTCTTTTCCCGTTCACATGTCAATATCGCTTCTGCGTCAGATGGCGTGTCCGCATTTCCCCAGCCCTTCTCCTGGAGAAGCTGAATGCATTGCTTTTCATCCTTGCATGCAAGGAGCTGCTCAATCACTGCCTGGGAAAACAGCGATACTTCCATTGACCTGATCCGCGCAACCGCATAGGTGTATTGATTTTTTGCCATTGGTTAAATCCTCCTTTTCGCGGAACTGCGCTGTTTAAAAAAATAACAATCGATTTACCTTATCCTGCAGCTCATCTTTTCTGGAATCGAACAGCGCTCTGAAAGAACAGTTCTCCTCAATTCCTCCGTACACGAGGACAAAACCGCCTTCCATCTGTCTCGTTTCTTTGGAAACGGTAAGGCTTCCGCCTTGTTCCTCTGCCATACGGGCAATTTCCTTCTGAAATCCCTCCGGCATCCGTTCCAGATCTTTTGCTGAGAACAGAATTTCTCCTTCCTTCGGAAGTGCGAATCTTCCAATCATTTTTGCAATCACTTCAAAATAGGCTTTTGTTTCCATCGAGCAGAACTGCTTATAAGCCTTTTCGATCGTATCGGAAATAATCTCCTGTTTCGCCAAAAGAAGTGCTGTGCGCCGTTTCTGTTCATCGGCTGACCGGCGGCGGCTTTCATACCCTGCAAGCTCTTTTTTCGATTTTTCTTCGATCTGAGCCTTCAGGTCTGCTGCCTCTTGTTCCGCTTCCGCAAGGATCGCTTCTGCCCGTGACGCGGCGTCCGCTTCTTTCTGTAAAGCCGCGGCATCCGCTTCTTCCAGAATCTGGCTGATCATCTTGTCTAATCCAGTCATTCTTTAGCTCTCCTTTACTTTTAGATTTTTACCTGATACTATACCTGAATTGCTGTAACAGCAAGGATGGAAATCAAAAGTGAAAGGATGGCGTATGTCTCAACCATGGCCGGGAACAGCATCGCTTTACCAAACTGTTCCGGTTTCTTTGCTACGATTCCGATCGCTGCCACGGCGGTTCTTCCCTGATGCTTTGCAGAAACCAGTCCTACAAGTGCTACCGGCAGGCAGGCAATGAGAATCAGAAGTCCGGTTCTCACATCCAGATCCGCCGGGCTTCCTCCCAGAAGACCAATCTTGGAAAGTGTGATAAACGCAACCAGCAGACCGTAGATTCCCTGGGTACCAGGAAGCAGCTGAATAATCAGAACTTTTGCGAATTTGGACGGATCTTCCGTCACAACTCCGGACGCTGCCTGTCCGGCAATACCTACTCCGTAGGCGGATCCCATACCTGCTAAAATAACTGCAAGCGCAGCACCTAATAATGCATAAACAAGCCCTAAATTTTCAAAAATACTCATTACAATTCTTCCTCCTTCATTATATCCATATATTTTGTGTCTGAATGGAACGGTGCAAATGCCCTTCCGCCGCCGTCATAAAACTTTCCGAAGAATTCTACGAACTGCAGCCGGTTTGTATGCACATACGCGCCCAGAAGATTGATTCCAAGATTCAGCGTATGTCCTACGATAAAGATTAAAATAAATCCGATAATTCCAATAATTCCATTGCCAAGCATGCCTGCCATCTGGTTGACAACCGATGCGATAACTCCTGTGGCAAGTCCCAGAGCCAGCAGACGGGAATAGGACAAGACATCACTGAGCCATCCGGTAATGTTGTAAAGGTCATATGCGCCAAGGGCAAGCCTTAAGGCCGGGTTCTTTCTTCCCCGTCCGGACATCAGGACAATGCCTGCGGCTCCTATGATGGCCAGTGCCTTTGCAAGCAGGTTGACCGGTCCCGGCAGTACAATGTGTGTCTGCGCAATGGATGCAAAGATACTGCTTGGCAGCAGCATCAGAATCAGCCCGACAAGCAGACAGTACCAGAGAACCACATCACAGAAGAAATCCATGTACTTTTTGTCTCTCAGGCACATATACCCCTTGATTCCAAGTCCGGTAAACAGATGAATCAAACCGAACAGCATGGAAAATACCAGAAGCTTCATCGGGTTGTTCAGCGGCATAAACCACAGTGCCGGCACCGTCACGGTCACACCAAAAAATTTCTCCGAAACAATATCCACAATATTTCCAAAATATCCTCCGAACAGAACGCCCCATACGATCGTGGAGATTCCACAGTACATGAACATTCTGAGAGATTTGGCCATGCTCTCGGACATCCTCGGAAACTTTTTCAAAAGTACCGCGCATGCGGCAAAAACGATAAAACCGTAAGCCGCATCGGAAAGCATCATTCCAAACAGGAAGATATAAAATACGAACATAATCCTGGTGGGATCCACTTCTCCCTTTCCAGGAAGGCCGAATGCTTCCAGCACGCCTTCCACCGAGGATGTCGCCTTTCCATTTTCCAACTGAACCGGCGCCTCCTCATCTTCTGCCAGATCTTCAATCTCAACAGAGAGAAGGAATCTTCGTTCCAAAAGCTCTGCAAGCTTTTTGGCATTCTTCTCGGCTACATACCCACTGACCAGAAATGTCTTCTTCGTCTGAGGAAGCTGCGCAAGCGCCTCATATCTCTGAGCCCTTGTCCTGTAATAGTCGGAGAGCATTTTCATCTGCTCTCTGCATGCCGCCATGGACCGGATCTCCGCCTGCAATTTTTCTATCTGCTTCCTGAGCTCTTCCAGCTTCTGATCGATTTTTCCGGCCTCTTTTGCCGGTACATCCTGCCAGGTCTGAGCCGGTCTGGAAAAGCCGCATGCACGCAGTGCTTCCTCCAGCCTGTCCGCTTCGCTTCTTAAACAAACCGCCGTAAGACAGGTCTGATCTTTATCCGCGGAAATCAGTTCCACATCTACCGCCGACAGGTCTGGTTCCAGCTCCGCGATCTTTGTCAGAATCTCCTCCTGGGTCAGAACACTCCCGATACTTCCGATAAAAAGCTTTGTCTTTTTTGTTCCTTCGGAACTCATTGGAATATCCAGGGCAAGCCACGGTGTAAGCGACTCTTTCTGTGTTTGCAGTTTCACCACTTCCGCTTTGTTCTCCGCCTCGCTCTTCTTCAGAGCAAGCAGCTTCTCCGCAGAAGCCAGAATCTCTTCCTTCTGGTCCACCGCCTCCCGGAAAGTATCTCTGTCTACCAGTTTCTTGCCTTCCAGTGAAGCAAAGATCGAAGTCTTCTCCGGAGCGTATTCCTGCAGCACATCCAGCGCCTGATCCAGCATCATCGCCTGCTTTTCGGATCTCTGCTTTTCCTCTGCCGTATCCAGTCTGTCCAGTCCGTCCGCCGGCACCCTGGAAGTCTCGATCTCCAGGACTCCAAGTTCCTGAAGTGCTTCCAGTACTGCTTTCCGGTCCTTCTTCATTGCGCAGATACTGATTCGCTGCATCTGCAATACTGACATATGGACACTCCTCCTTTCTTTGCGCAGGTCATCATGATAATTCACCCAGAATCATCTCTACCGCCTGCGCCTCTCTTTGCTCTGCTATCGCCCTTAAGGCATCCACTTCTTTCCTGGTGTCCGCATCGAAAACCCCTTCTTCTTCCATTAACTTCTCTTTCAATGCTTCCATCCTCTTCTTCGCAGTTTCCTCTGCCTCGCTGACAGCAGCCTGTTTCAATTCATCGGCTTTCTGATTTGCTTTGGCCAGCACCTCGGATGCTTTGTCATCGGCCTGTTTTAACGTAGCAGCCGCTTTCGCTTCCGCCTCCTGTACCGCCTGAATTGTTTTTTGTATCACCTTCTCACCACCTTTATCTATAAATCTCTGCCCCATATAGATCTATCTTATCATAAATTATTTTAGACTGCAATTTTTTTGATGTGCATTTCTTATAATAGACCTGTTTATTCTCTTCCTATTATAATGCAATTTGCACAAATGTAACTTTTCGTAACTTTTAGGGCAGATTTTTACTTATTGATGAAACTTTTGAAACTTCCTGTATCTAAAACTTTTGTCTATATATAGAAAAAAACTATTTCAAAATCGTTAATTTTTTCCCAAATAGCGGTGCTTTTTTCGTACTTTAGTCTATAACGACACTTTTTTTCATTATGTCCTCTTTTGGAGTTTTTATGAAACAGATTTCTGATTGATCGTGTGATGTGTATGAAAGACTTCCGCAAAAGCCTCCCGTACAAGCCGGGCCTGCTCTTGCGGAAACAGATTTCTTTTGTCTATTCTTTCCAGTTCAGTCTGTGCAGATGGCCTTCCAGATTCATTCCGGCAAATCCATTCTGGCGCAGAGCCTCATACAAAACGATTGCCGCCGAATTTCCCAGATTCAAAGAACGGATATCTCCGATCATCGGAATCCGAATACAGGTATCTTCATAATCCACAAGAATTTCCTCAGGAATCCCGGCACTCTCTTTTCCGAACATGATATAACAGTCCGGTTCATACCGGACCTCTGTATAAATCTGGTGTGCTTTCGTGGTGGCCATATAGATTTTCGCACCCGGATTCTGCTCCAGAAAGTCCTGAAAATCAATGTAAGTCCGGACGTCAAGCTGATCCCAGTAATCCATCCCGGCCCGTTTTAAATTTTTCTCTGTCAGGCGGAAGCCAAGTGGCTCGATGAGATGGAGCCTCGCTCCTGCGGCTACGCAGGTCCGCCCGATATTTCCGGTATTCGCCGGAATTTCCGGCTCATGCAGCACAATATTCAGCATGTTGATCCTCCCCTGCACAGTCTGCCTGCGGCAAGGCGGACTATGCCTTTTTCTGATTTCTAAGTTTTGTGATAAAGTTTTCCAGACGTCCGATTGCCACTTTCAGGTCATCCAGCGAATACGCATAGGAGATTCTCAAAAATCCCTCTCCGCAGTCGCCAAACGCCGTTCCCGGCACAGCCGCGACTTTCTCCTCTTCCAGAAACCGGGTCGCAAACTCTTCCGATGTCATGCCGAATTCCTGGATACTTGGGAACATGTAAAAGGCGCCTTCCGGCTCAAAACACTGAAGCCCCATCCGCTGAAATTCATGGAGAAGATATCTCCTTCTCTGATTGTAGGCCTTTCGCATCTCCTGGACTTCATCCTCACAGTTTCTCAATCCCTCTACGGCAGCGTACTGACTGTTGGTCGGCGCGCACATAATGGCATACTGATGGATTTTGAGCATCTGCTCAATAATCGGCGCCGGCCCGCATGCATAGCCAAGCCTCCACCCCGTCATAGCAAATCCTTTGGAAAATCCGTTGATGACAATCGTCCGTTCTCTCATTCCAGGAAAAGACGAAATGGAAACGTGGTCTCTTCCATAGGTCAGTTCCGAATAGATCTCATCGGAAATCACAAAAAGGTCATGCTCGACCACCGCTTCCGCAATCGGCTCCAGATCTTCCTTTGTCATAATCGATCCGGTCGGGTTATTTGGGAACGGAAGCACAAGGATCTTTGTCTGATCCGTAATTTTCGCTTCCAGCTCTTCTCTCGTCAACTTGAACTGATTTTTCTCCTGAAGAGGAATCACCACCGGCACTCCGTCCGCAAGCACCGCGCACGGCAGATAGGAGACGTAACTTGGCTGCGGGATCAGCACTTCATCCCCCGGATTGAGCATGGCCCGCATGGCAATGTCAATTCCTTCGCTTCCCCCGACCGTGACTATGATCTCTGATGAAGGGTCGTAGGAAACGTGAATCTTTCTCTCCAGATAGTTTGCGATTTCCTCTTTCAATTCTTTCAGCCCCGCATTGGAAGTATAGAACGTCCGCCCTCTTTCCAGAGAATAGATCCCCTCCTCCCGGATTCTCCACGGTGTGTCAAAATCCGGCTCTCCCACGCCAAGGGAGATGGCGTCTTTCATTTCATTGACGATATCAAAAAACTTCCGAATGCCGGACGGCTGTATATTCACGATTTTATCAGATAATGGATTTCTCATTACGGCATCACCAGCATCCTTTCTGCCTTCTTCTGAGGCGCAAGAATCGTTCCGTGGTCCTTATATTTCTTTAATATGAAATGGGTTGCCGTGGAAAGCACCGGCTCGATCGGAGAAAGCTTTTCCGATACGAAACGGGACACTTCCTTGAGTGTCTTGCCTTCCAGAATAATCAGAAAATCATATGCTCCCGAAATCAGGTAGACCGCTGTTACTTCCGGGAAATTGTAGATCCGCTCCGCGATCCGGTCAAATCCCAGATCCCGCTGCGGTGTCACCCGGACTTCGATCAGGGCCGTCACCGATTCCTCCCCTGTCTTATCCCAGTCAATCAGCGTATGGTATCCGCAGATGATCTTCTCCTTTTCCATCTCTGCAATCTCATTTGCTATCGTTGCCTCGTCCGTGCCGAGCAGCACTGCCAGCTCCCCTAAATCTACCCGGCTGTTCTTCTCCAGGTAACGCAGGATTTCCGTTCTCATATTCATCTTATTTTCCTCCTTTACAGATCCGAAACCATTCATCCTCAGCCGGACGGTCCGTACACCGTCTCTCCTCCCCATTGAGGATGATTTTGTCCTTTCCTGCTTTCATCCTTCCAATGACGGCTGCCGGGATCTGTTCTTTTTCACATGCTTCTACAAATCCACGCCCGTCGTCAAGGACTACAAGCAGACATCCTCCCGATGCCATCTGATATGGATTCAGCCGGAAAAGCTCACAGATTTCAATAATATCCTGGCGGACCGGAAATGCTTTCAGATCCACCTCATAACCGGTACCTGTCTCCTCCGCCAGCTCCCACAGCGCTCCAAACACACCGCTGTCTGTAACCGGCTTCATCAGTTCCGCCCGAAACTCTGCTGCCTTTTCGGCTGCTTTTACCGCAAACAGATTGTTTTCTGAGTCATACAGCTTTTGCAGAAATACCGGCACAAACCGTTCCCGGATCTCTTCTTCCTTCTCAGAGAGAACCCGGAGAGTGCCCTCCAGGGCAACCGGATTGATCAGTACCAGTTCTTTCCCATCATAACTTCTGGAAGAAGCCGCATCGCTGTCTTCCGGCACACTACCTCTGCCAAGTCCGGTGACGGATACTGCCGGGACTCTTACATCCGGACTTACCTCCACCAGGACATTCAGAATTTCCAGTTTCTGTTCCGCCGCTGTCTCTTCCAGAACCGCCGTCATTTCCCTGACCGCTTCCTCTTCTGTCTGCTCCGGCACGAGGACGGACACCCTTACCCCAAACGGATGCCCGCCCTCCGCGGCGACTGCTGTCACCGCCCTGGCCGCGGCATATACGAGAAGATGCTTTTCCTTTCCGGTCATAAGAATCTCGGAAATCACAAGCTCTTCCTGGCCAAACGGAAGCTTCGTGCACCGTTTCCAGCTATGCCTGGAAAGATCCGGATGGCCGTTTTTTAGTTTTCTGTATATGGACCTCTGATAGGCCGCCTCTGTCAAAATTCCAT
The DNA here is from genome assembly GCA_904393575.1 of uncultured Sellimonas sp. Taxonomy (GTDB): domain Bacteria; phylum Bacillota; class Clostridia; order Lachnospirales; family Lachnospiraceae; genus Sellimonas. The sequence continues at coordinate 20,206 of CAJFMZ010000055.1, forward strand.
TTCTCATGTCTTCCCCTTACTGATTCCTTGCCTGTCTGACTGCCGCCTCCACTGCTTCTTCATCCTGTGCGGCAGCCGCTTCTTTTAAGGCTTGTTTTATCTCATCATCATTCGTCCGCGTTCCGACACTTACTACTCTGTCAGACGCCTGGTATACGGACGTTCCCATCTCTTCTTCCGTCTCCCGTCCGTCTTCCTCGATCACTTTGATCAGCGTCACTGTACTCTTTGCGGCTCCCTGCTCTTTCACCCTGGTTCTTCCTGCCGCAAGTGATGTATCCTCCTCATAGATGACGTTTGGATCTTCTTCCTCTTCGGTTTCGCTCCTAAAAGAAAGTTTTCTTCCCTCATCCCTTGTCTCCTGTCCGTAGATGGTGCATACAAGCTCCCCATCTCCATTGACATAGCTTTCAATATAAAGAGGCGCATCTGTCGTATTTTCTATCTTCAGATCCTGTCCATTGTCCAGTACTGCTTCCATTCCAGAATCCATGTCATCCGGAAGCGTCTCCGACTGTGCGCGTTCCGAAACCTTCAATTCCGCATACAACGCTGCATCATAAAGACTGGATGCTATCTGATTCAGCGATTGGGCAGAGCACTCTTCCCCGGTGTGATTTCCAAGGATCTTTCGCAGAGACAGCTCCTCTTCCGGCATTACGATCTTTCCATTGAGATCCCCCGTCAGCGTAACCAGCTCCTGCCGGTCAGATGACTGTTTCGTCCCGATCTGAGCGCTGCCCAGCGGATCCTGTACCTTTTCCAGATCTTTCCTCGCAATCTTTGGCTCATCTTTACTGGATCCTACTGTAATCTCCACTTCTTTCCCTGCTTCCAGATCATCCAGCCTGTCCAGGATCTCATCCAAGGCAGCCTTAAGATCCGCCTTTTCTCCTTCCTGCTCGTCCGTTATCTGGAAGACACCGCCAACTCTCGTAATTCCGGCATCCACTGCCTCCTCAAAAAAGCCGGATGTCTTTTCCTCCAGCACATGGGACGCAGTGTCCTCATCGATCTGGTACTCGTCCTCGTACTCTACCTTTTCCTTCTTTGCCTGACGGATTTTCCGATAACGCTGGAAAAGATTTCCATGCTTGCCGTATTCTGCTGCTTCATCCACCAATGCCTCCACATCGCCCTGCCGGATCCCCAGCTCGGACGCTGTCACCTGCGCTGTATGTTCTCCTGCCGTCAGCACAATCGGAGTATTTTTCATCACATTCCAGCGCTCATTCAGCTTCTGAAGCGCCTCCGCCCTAGTCATCCCGGTCGCATTCATGCCCTGGATAAATACATTCTGCTCAATCTGATTTTTCTCCATCCTGTGTACATAACGGTAAACAGAAGAATAAAAAATTCCAATGACAAAAGCAGCGCACAAAATAACCAGCCCGGCAAGGGCCGTAAACTTTCTTTTCTGCGCCGCGCTCATTCTTCTCTGTGTATGTTTTGGCTTCCTTTTCCTCTGTAATCCCATAAAGCCGCCCCCGCCATTTCTCTTAGATCAGATAAGGTATAATCGATGTCGCCACCATTGCAAGAATCACCAGTATGACAATCACCGAAATCAGCCTTCTCGTCTTTCTGTCATGGAAATTCATCCCATCATCCTTTCTCCTGTCAGACTTTTCCTTTTATTTTATACTCTTTGCAGTACTTTTGCAAGAAACATTCCCCGCACTTTGGCGCTCTTGCCGTACAGATCGTTCTCCCAAACTGGATGATCTGGATGTTATAAAGAATCCAGTGATCCTTCGGAAGCTCTTTCATCAGATCCTGCTCCACTTTTTCTGGATCCTCGTTGCGAGTCAGTCCAAGCCGTTTCGAGATCCGTTTCACATGCGTGTCCACTACCACGCTTGGATCGTGATAAATATTTCCACGGATCACATTGGCCGTCTTTCGTCCCACTCCTGCGAGCGAAGTCAGATCCTCAAGACCTGACGGGACTTCATCGTGAAATTTTTCGTGAATATCCCGCATACAGGCAATCAGATTTTTCGCCTTATTATGATAAAATCCGGTAGGCCGGATATCTTCCTCCAGCTCCTTTAAATCCGCCTTTGCAAACGCCTCCGGCGAAGTGTATTTCTGAAACAGATCCCTGGTCACAATATTGACCCGCGCGTCTGTACACTGGGCACTCAGCATGGTTGCCGCCAGAAGCTGCCACGGCGTCTCATAATTCAAATAACATTTATATTCTGTCCCAAACTGCTGATCCAGAATCTCCAGAATCTCTTTTGTTCTTTTTTTCATCTTTCACTTCTCCTGTTCTTCCTGAATCCGAAACACCTTCGCCTCATAATTCAGCGGATTCCGGTTCTGATAGTCAAACAGCAGCACGGTTTTTCCTAGTTCCGCATTCCGGTCCACCTGGTACCCGAACACTTCCACATGCGTCATCTTCCGAAGTTTCCGGCTGTCCGTCTTTCCATATGATTTCAGATAGACCGGTTCTCTTTCCTCCCGGTCGTAAAATTCCTTCAGCCACTCCTTATCCGCCGTCGGCTCCCCGGCGAATTCCGGGCGGCTCTTGGCATTTTCCCTCAGATAAAAATCATAGACCAAAAGCTGCCGGTAGTATTCTTCTTTTTCCGGCGCCTTTTCTTGAATAAACTTCAGCAGAATCTCGTACCTTGCCGTCCTCGTATGGCTCCTCCCGGACAGCTGTTCCGTCTCATAAAACGCGCTCAATTCCTCATACATCCGAAAAGGAGAGGTAAATTCGCCCGCCAGACAGCGCAGCGTATTCGCAAACTGTCCGCTGTTGTAATAGACTTCCACCATCTCTTCGATCTGCTTGAGCCGCGCGATCTCCCCGTAGGAAAGCCACCTGGTCCCAAGTACCTCATACGGCGGTTTCCCCTTGTAGATCAGCCCGTACTTTTCTGCATTCTCCTGCATGTAGGATCCTTTCAGTACTTTCAAAAATCCCAGCTGCAGCTGGTCCGGCATCAGGCGGTAGACATCATCAAAGGATTTCCCAAAGCTTTCGTACCCTTCGTACGGCAGTCCGGCAATCAGATCCAGATGCTGATGGGTATTTCCCATGGCCTGAATACTTTTTACTACATCACAGAGACGGTCAAAATTCATCGTTCTCCTGATCTCACGGATCGTATCGGGATTTGTCGACTGTACCCCGATCTCCAGCTGAATCAGGCCCGGACGCATCCGGGATATCAGCTCCAGTTCCTCCCCATCCAGAAGATCCGCAGACACTTCAAAATGAAAATTGGTGACTCCATTGTCATGCTCCAGCAGATACTTCCATATTGCTTTTGCATGGCTGTGGCGGCAATTAAAAGTCCTGTCCACGAATTTGACCTGCGGTACCTTCGCATCCAGAAAATACTGAAGCTCCCGTTTTACCAGATTCAGATCCCGGAACCGCAGACACTTATCTACCGATGAAAGGCAGTAGCTGCATCGGAACGGGCATCCTCTGCTCGACTCATAATAGATCATCTTATGCTCAAACAGGCGCAAATCCTCATATACAAAAGGAACTCTGCTTAAATCCATCACTTCCCGCCACCTGTTCTCGCAGATGAGGCCATCCGCATTTCGAAATGTAATGCCCGAAATCTCCTCCAGCCTGTCCGCCCTGCCATGATAATAGTCAAGAAGCGCAAGGAATGTCTCCTCCCCCTCCCCTTTCATCACACCGGTCACTTCCGGAAGGCGGGACAGCACATCCGCGGCGTCGTAGGACACTTCCGGCCCTCCAAGCCAGATCACTGTCTCCGGCAGTATTTTTTTGATCTCCCTCACCAGCTCTTCCACATACTCAAGATTCCAGATATAACAGGAAAAGCACAAAAGCTCCGGCTGCTCCCGGTACAGATCCATCAGGATTTCATCTGTCTGCTGGTTAATCGTATATTCCGCAATCTTCGTCTCCCCCAGATAGTCTTTTGCATAAGCTCTGAGAGAATAGACCGCCAGATTGGAGTGAATGTATTTGGCGTTGACCGCCGCGAGAATGGTTTTCATATGTAATTTTCTCCTTTTTATTTGCCCGAATTTATTGACATTTCCCCCAAAACACGGTAAACTTATGAAACGTGCAGCCGGGGTGTTAGCGGTACCCTGTACCTACAATCCGCTATAGTAGGGGTGATGCTGTGCCGAGGGCGTATTCTTGTGAG
>CAJFMZ010000056.1 GCA_904393575.1 uncultured Sellimonas sp.
CTCTTCTGCCTCTCCGCCAACGACAGCATGTCTGTCAAAAGAAATCTCCATCGGAACTTTCACCGGACTGAGACAACGGTCGCACGGAATCACTGCAGTCAGGCTGCAGGAACCGGAGACAGAAATCTCTTTTCCTTTCACATGCTCAACATGAATCTGCACATCGCTCTTCTCCTCAAGTGGAAAAGGGCCGCCTGGCAGCTTCACCGCTTCCATTTCCAGTGGAAGCACTGCGTCAATCGGCTTATGCTGATCGGACAGTACATCGGATAGGTTTAACAGCATATTCATTGCTCCTATTCATACCTTGACTATTATATCATGTCATATTATTTTGTCAACAGTTTTTTTCTGTTGATGGAGGTATTATACCAGTGCTTTTGTCTCACGGGCAATCGCAAGCTCTTCATTGGTCGGAATGACAAAGACTTTCACTTTAGAGTCTGCTGTGGAGATCTCTGCTTCCTGTCCCTGTGCCTGTGCATTCTTTTCTTTGTCGATCTTAACACCCAGGTATCCAAGATATTCACAGATCTCTTCTCTCATCTGTGTATCATTTTCTCCGACACCTGCTGTAAATGTGATGGCATCTACTCCATTCATGGCAGCCGTGTAGGATCCGATGTATTTGGCAACACGATATCTGTAAGCATCCAGAGCCATAGCCGCACGCTCATTTCCCTCATTTGCAGCCTTTCTTACATCACGGAAATCGGAAGATACTCCGCTCATGCCAAGAATACCGGATTTCTTGTTCAGGATATTCAGCATCTCGTTGATATCAATGTTTTCATGGTTGCAGATGAACTGCAGAACAGCAGGATCCAGATCCCCGCTTCTTGTTCCCATGATCAGACCTTCCAGGGGTGTCAGTCCCATGCTGGTGTCCACACATTTGCCTCCGATAGAAGCAGAAACGCTGGCGCCGTTTCCAAGGTGGCATACGATTACTTTTGCGTCTTTTTTCCCAAGAAGATGAAGGGTCTCACCGGATACAAACATATGGCTTGTACCATGGAAACCATATCTTCTGATACTGTATTTCTCATAGTATTCATATGGAATCGCGTACATTGCCGCCTTCTGAGGGATTTTCATTCCAAATGCAGTATCAAATACGGCAACGTTCGGCTTGCCTGGCATTGCAGCTTCACATGCTTCAATTCCGATCAGGTTGGCCGGATTGTGGAGCGGTCCAAGGTCGAAGCAGTCACGGATAACTTTCTTTACATCATCATTGATCAATGTCGCATCGCTGTAAACAGTTCCCGCATGCAGAACACGGTGTCCGATTGCAGTAATGTCATCTGTACTTTCGATCACACCATGCTCTTTATCCATCAGGGCATCCAGTACAAGCTGTACGGCAACCTTGTGGTCTTCCATCGGTGTTTCTACCACATAATTATCTTTTCCTGCTGGCTTGTGTGTCAGCTTGGATCCTTCGATACCAATTCTCTCGCAAAGTCCTTTTGCCAGAACGCTCTCGTTTTCCATATCGATCAGCTGGTATTTTAACGAAGAACTTCCGCAGTTAATAACTAAAATTTTCATTTCCCTTCTCTTCCTTTCTATTTTGACTGGCACTGTACTGCTGTAATTGCAACAACACCTTCGATATCTTTTGCGCTGCATCCTCTGGAAAGGTCATTTACAGGTGCCGCAATGCCCTGTGTCATCGGTCCGTACGCCTCTGCCTTTGCCAGTCTCTGTACTAATTTATATCCGATATTTCCTGCATCCAGGTCAGGGAAGATCAGGACATTTGCTTTTCCTGCTACCGGGCTTCCAGGTGCCTTGGACTCTCCGACTGACGGAACAATCGCCGCATCTAACTGGAGCTCTCCATCCAGCATCAGATCCGGAGCTTCCTCTTTTGCGATCCTTGTCGCTTCCACAACCTTGGTTACATCATCATGTTTTGCACTTCCCTTGGAAGAATGAGAAAGCATAGCTACTCTTGGCTCAGCACCTACCAGCTGCTTGAAGCTTTCTGCTGAAGAGATTGCGATTGCCGCCAGCTCTTCCGGAGTCGGATTCTGATTCAATCCGCAGTCACCGAATACGAATGTGCCGTTCTCGCCCATATCGCAGTCCGGAACAACCATAATAAAGAATGCGGATACCAGCTTCGTGCCTGGTTTTGTCTTCAGAATCTGAAGGCATGGACGGAGTGTATCAGCGGTAGAATGACATGCACCGGAAACCATTCCATCTGCATCTCCCATCTTGACCATCATAACGCCGTAGTATGGGTAGTTGGTCAGAAGCAGCTCTCTTGCCTGCTCTTCTGTCATGCCCTTTTTCTGTCTTAATTCTACCAGCTTCGCAATATAGCTCTCTGTCTTCTCGCTTTTAGCCGGATCTACAATCTGGGCTCCGCTGATATCAAAGGATCCCTTATTCTTTGCAACTTCTTCTTCACTTCCGATCAGAATCAGCTTTGCTGTCCCCTCTTTTAAGATTGCCTCTGCCGCCTCGTATGTCCGGGCATCTTCTGTCTCCGGAAGTACAATGGTTTTCAGGTCAGCTTTGGCTTTTGCCTTGATTTCATCAATAAATCCCATGATTTAATGACTCCTTTCCATATATTCTCAGATATCATTATTATAACGTAAAGGGAAATTGTATACAAGAGATAATCTGTCTCTTTTTCAATACAATTTCCCTTTTCAGTGCTTTATAAATCAAACATCACTGTGACAATGGCAAAATAAACAAGAATGGTTCCCGTATCAAGGAGTGTAGAGATCAACGGCGTGGCCATGAGTGCCGGATCCAGGCCGATCCGTTTTGCAATCAGAGGCAGTGTACATCCTACCACCTTTGCCATACAGACAACCGCAATAATCGTCACGCCAATGACAATTCCAAGCTTGATATCATGGTACATCAGATAGATCCGGATTCCATTTGCCACAGACAGTACGGCTCCGACAATGAGCGCAATCCGGATTTCCTTGAAAATGACCCGAAAAATATCTTTGAAGCGGATCTCCCCGACCGCCAGTCCCCGAATCATCAGTGTAGAACTCTGCGACCCGCAGTTTCCACCGGTTCCCATCAGCATCGGTATCAAAGTAATCAAAATCGGCATGGCCGACATGGCATTTTCATAATAGGCCAGCAAAAGCCCGCTGGCTGTTGCAGACAGCATCAGGAACAAAAGCCATGGAATACGGGAAATAGCGTGTTTCCATACGCTGGTTCCGAAATAGGAGTCATCATTCGGGCTGACACCGGCCATCATACTGATATCTTCCGTTGCCTCTTCCTGCAGGACGAGCATCGCATCGTCTACCGTAACAATTCCTACCATACACATCTCATTATCCACAATCGGAATCGCTACCAGCCCGTATTTCCGGATCATGGTCGCTACCTCTTCCTGATCATCATGCGTATGTGCATACAGAACATTGGTGTCCATAATTTCTTCAATCGTCTTACTCTCGCTGGAAGTCAGAAGATCCTTGATATCCACCCATCCGATCAGTTTTTTCTTTTCTGTCACATAACAGGTGTAAATCGTCTCCCTGTTGATTCCCACCTGCCGGATTTTCAGAATCGCCTCCTCTACGGTCATTTCTTTCCGGAAACTGACATAATCAATATTCATAACGCTTCCGGCGCTGTCCTCCGGATACTGAAGCAGGGCATTGATCTGCGTTCTCGTCTCCTCATCCGTTACCGCAAGAAGCCTGTCCACCACATTGGCCGGCATTTCCTCCAGGACATCGACCGTATCGTCCAGATACATCTCGTCCATGACTTCCTCAAGCTCGGAATCCGTCAGTGCATTGATCAGGAATTCTCTCGTCTCACTGCTCATATAAGTAAATGTTTCCGCCGCCTCTTCTTTCCCAAGAAGCCGGAAAATCAGGACAATCTGCCGTTCATCCATTTCCTCCAGAAGCGCGGCAATATCCACGGGATACATCGTTCCAAGCTCTTCTTTTAGTTCTTTAAATTTCCGTTCTTCCAGAAGCTCCAGCAGCTCTTCTTCTTTCATGTGTATCCTCCTTCCCATGCCGCCATCTTGTTTTGCAAGCGGATTCCTTTTATAGTATAATCACAACAAGGAGGATATTACAAGATAATTATGAAAATAGTTGGTTTAATTGCAGAATATAATCCATTTCACAATGGACATGAATATCACATTCAGAAGTCAAAAGAGGTAACCGGTGCAGATGCCGTTATTGTTGTGATGAGCGGAAATTTCGTACAGCGGGGCGCTCCCGCAGTCATGCCCAAGCATCTTCGCGCAAAAGTCGCACTGAAGTCCGGCGCCTCCCTCGTCCTGGAGCTTCCGGTCTGCTATGCTTCCGGAAGCGCAGAATATTTTGCCCAGGGCGCCGTGGCGCTTCTGGACAGTCTTGGATGCGTCGATTCGCTCTGCTTTGGAAGCGAATGCGGGGATATCGATTCTCTGACATCCATTGCCCGTGTACTTGCCGATGAGCCGGAAGACTATCGGGTACTGCTCCGCTCCTACTTAAAAGAAGGGCTTTCCTTTCCCTCGGCCAGGGAAAGGGCTCTCCGGGACTATCTGAAAGACGACTCCCTCTCCCGGATTCTTGCAAGTCCGAACAACACACTGGGCGTGGAGTACATCAAGGCGCTGATCCGGCAGAAAAGCTCTATCCGTCCTTATACCATTCTTAGAAAGGACTCCCGGTATCACTCCGATACTCTGGAACCGGACGGAGGGTTCAGCTCCGCCACTGCAATCCGGAAGCTTCTTCTCTATTCCGGCAGTTCCCTCCAGACAGACCGGGACACTCCTTATGAGGAGCCAAAACTCTCCTCTGTTTTGGCCCGTCTGGAGGATCATGTACCTCCGGAATGCGTTTCCCTGCTGGAACGGACCCATATGATCCGCTATCCTGTATACAGCAATGACTTTTCACTGCTTGTCAAATATCAACTGATGCAGGAAAGCCGAGGAACTCTGGCCCAGTATGCGGATGTCTCCGAAGAGCTTGCCAACCGGATGATGAAGCATTTAAATGATTTTCAGAATTTTGATCAGTTCTGTGATCTGTTAAAAACAAAAGAGCTCACCTACTCCCGGATCAGTCGTGCCCTGCTGCATGTCATTCTCGGAATCCATGCTTCCTTTTATGAAGAAGTAACCGGAGAACGGCTGATCCACTACGCCCGGATGCTTGGATTTGTTCGAAAGGAAAAAGATGTCCTTTCCCTGATCAAAAAGCAGTCTCAGGTCCCGTTAATCCCAAAACTCAGCGATATGGACGCTCTCACGGAACACGGTCAGCAGATGCTTCATCTGGATATATTTGCATCCAATCTGTACGAATCCGTGATCAGCAACAAGTTTAAGACTCCGTTTTGCAACGAGTACAGCCATCCGCTCGTCATTGTATAAAAAAGCTCCCTTTCAGACAGCAGATTCTTTTTTCGCTGTCCTGAAAGGGAGCTTTTATTCCCTAAAGGGTAAGCACTTTCGTACACGCTACGGCCATGGACCCTGGTCCGATATGGCAGGCGACACTGAGAGAAAGGCGGTCCATCTCCACTTCATAGTGTGGAAACCGGTCCTCAATCTCTTCTTTCCACTTCTGCGCCTCCTCATCGGAACATGTATAGGCCGCTTCCAGATGCACCGGCTGGTTTCCGAACCGGTGAAGCATATCCTTTTCAATCGCATCCAGCATGGTCTTCTTTGCCTGTTTCCATCCGCGGACTTTCGCGTAGGCGTCCAGCTTTTCCCCCTGAATCTGAAGAACCGGCTTCAGGTTCAGGACAGTACCGATGGCGGCTGCTGCCGGAGTGATTCTTCCGCCTTTTTTCAGATATTTCAGTGTATCGACCGTAATATAGATGCTGGATTCATACTTGGTTTTCTCCAGAATCTCTTTGATCTCCTCAGCGCTTTTGCCCTCTGATGCAAGCCAGAGCGCATCCAGCACAGATTGTCTCTGTGTCACAGAAATCCTCTGATTGTTCACTACCTGTACTTTCCCATCATAATCCTGGGCCAGCATCATGGCAGTCTCACAGGAGCTGCTCAGTCCGCTGGACATTGGAATGTACACTACCTCATCATACGTTTCCAGGTATTGATCCCATAATCCCATCACATCGCCCGGCGCAGGCTGGGACGTCTTGATGTCGTGGTTTGCTTTCAGACGCTCATAAAACTCTTCCTGTGACAGAGTGATTTCCTCAAAATATTCTTCTCCGTCAATAAAAAACGGCATCGGAAGGATTCCGATTCCAAGCTCCTTCCCCTCTGCCTGTGTAATTCCACTGTTGCTGTCCGTCAAAACGGCAACGCGACTCATAGCATCCTCTCCTTTTCTTTCATTTCTTCCTACACAGTAATGATGTCCGATCTGGTATCCCGTTTCGCCACCATAATCGGAATATCTTCGCCTTTATATGGATTATCGCCAAGAGTGACCTCCAGTTTCACCGTCTCATAGGCCAGCTCTGCGTAATTATTTTCCTTGCTGAGATGTCCCAGCATCACACACTTCAGATCGTCATGCAGGATATCACATAAGAGCCTTCCGGAAGACTCATTGGAGAGATGTCCCCGTTTTCCCATGACACGCTGTTTCAGATAATACGGATACACACCGACTTCCAGCATATGGATGTCGTGGTTGGCCTCCAGAAGCACCGCGTCCAGATTTTTCAGATTTTCTACGGTGTAATCATCATAGATCCCAAGGTCGGTTGCAACAGCCACCGACTTCTTCCCGTCCTCAAAACGGTACCCGGTCGGCTCATTGGCATCATGGGAGATCCGAAACGGCCGGACTGTCAGCTCCTTCAATGGGAAGGATTCATCGGCCCTGATCTCATGCAGAAGCCCTTCCGGCATCTTGCCAAGTCCGCTGTAATGTTTGATCCCTTCTATGGTTCCTTTCGTAGCATAGATCGGGATGCCGTATTTCCTGCTGAAGACTCCCAGCCCCTGGATATGGTCCGCATGCTCGTGGGTAATAAAGATCCCGTCCAGCTCGTCTCCCTTTACATCCAGATCTTTCAGTCCTTCTTCGATCCGTTTTTTGCTGATCCCGGTGTCGACCAGCACATGTGTATGTTCATCTCCTATATAAATACAGTTTCCGCTGCTTCCGCTGGCTATACTGCAGATTCTCATGTTTTCCCTTCTCCTTCACAGATTCTAGTACGATTTTAACGCTTCTTTGATCTGGATGCAAGTCTCATCGAAATCTTCTCCATTTTCAATGACAACCTGACATGCCCGGAAGAACTGCTCCTCTGATTTCTGATTTTTCATAATCCCGTCGATCCGTGCATCTGTATATCCCCGGCTCTCTTTCAGGCGCTTTCTCCGTACTTCGTCCGGCGTATGAATATACCAGAGTTCATCACAGATCTCCTCGTAATGATCCTCAATCAAAAGAGCCGCTTCAATCACAAAAATTTTCGTACCAGCTTCTTTTTCGCTTTCTTTTCTCTTCCGAATGTATTCCTTTACCTGCGGATGGACGATCTGATTCAGTCTCTGAAGCTTCTGCTCATCCGCAAACACAATCCCGCCCAGTTTTTTCCGGTCAATCGTCCCGTCTGCATGCAAAATGCCGCATCCGAATTCCTCTATGATTGTTCTGTAACAGTCCTCTCCCGGCTCCTGAAGCTGATGGGCCACCTTGTCCGCCTCACAGACAGAAGCCTGATACTCCTTCTTAAGGAAGCCAAGGACCGTGCTCTTGCCGGCCCCGACTCCCCCTGTAATTCCTATCGTCTTCATTTCCACATTCCGTCTTTTCTATTTTGCCTCATACCAGTTCGATCCCACACTCATATCCGCAATCAACGGCACTTTCAGATCGGCTGCATGTTCCATTTCTTCTTTCAAAATCTCCTTGACCTTTTCTACTTCTTCCATCTTTGCTTCCACCAGAAGCTCATCGTGCACCTGAATGACAATGCGGGATGCCATCTGCTCCTCCCGCAGCCGCTGGTTTACCCGGATCATGGCAATCTTCATGATATCGGCCGCCGCCCCCTGAATCGGGGAATTCATCGCCACACGTTCGCCAAAGCTCCTCTGCATGAAGTTACTGGAGGAAAGCTCCGGGACCGGTCTTCTTCTCCCGAAAATCGTGGTCACATAACCATGTTCCTTTGCAAATGCGACCTCTCCGTCCAGATACTTCTTTACCCCCGGATAAGTCTCAAAATACCGGTCGATATATTCTGCCGCTTCTTTCCTTGTAATACTCAGATCCTGACTAAGGCCAAAGGAACTGATGCCGTATACTATGCCAAAGTTGACTGCCTTTGCATTTCTCCTCTGCAGGTCCGTTACCTCCTCAAATGGAGTGTGGAACACCTGGGATGCCGTGATCCGGTGGATGTCCTTGGCTTCTCTGTACGCCTGAATCAAGGCGTCATCATCCGAACAGTGTGCCAGAATCCGAAGCTCGATCTGAGAATAATCCGCATCCACAAAGACAAATCCCTCTTCCGGCACAAAAACCTTCCGGATCTGGCGTCCCAGTTCCATCCGGATCGGAATATTCTGCAGGTTCGGCTCCGTGCTGCTGATACGCCCGGTAGCTGTGACTGTCTGATTGAAGGTGCCGTGAATCCGGTGGTCTTCCGAAATAAAATTCACAAGGCCGTCCGCATAGGTTGATTTCAGCTTTGCGATCTGACGGTATTCCAGTATCTTCGATACAATCGGATAATCCGGAGCCAGCTTTTCCAGAATATCCGCCGCTGTCGAGTATCCGGTCTTCGTCTTCTTTCCGTGGGGAAGCTGAAGATGCTCGAAGAGCACGACTCCCAGCTGCTTCGGCGAATTGATATTAAAAGTCTCTCCCGCCAGCTCAAAAATCTCCGCCTCCAGTCGTTCGATCTGGACACCCAGATCTCTGCCGTATTCTTTGAGCGCCCCGGCCTCCACCTTGACCCCTGCCTGTTCCATATCAAACAGTGCAAATACAAGCGGCATCTCAATTTCATCAAAAAGCGCTTCCATCCCGGTCTCTTTTAACTTGTCCCGCAGCACTGCTGCTGACCGGTACATCGTATAGGCTTCATAGCAGGACTTCTTTTCCGTCGAAAGCTTTGCGTCAATCGTCAGATCCAGATATTCCCTGGCAACATCATCCGGTTCGTATGAATTTTTCAGTGGATTCAACAGATAGGCGGCCACGTGGACATCAAAGAAATTCTCTCTTCTGGATACCCGGAAATGAGGAAGCTCTTTTTTGACATCAAACATTGCGATCTCTCCCCTGCTTTCTGTCAGAGCAGAAAGCTTCTCCATCAGCCAGTCCGGCGTGATCCCCTTTCCAGCCTGAACGGAAACAATCTCTTCCTGATCCCCTGCCTCAAATGCAAGGGCAATGCCGGAAATTCCGCTCATGGAGGCAAACAGTGGAAGAACATTCTCCGTATCCCGCTCTAACATAATTCCTACTGTCCCGGCAGATGCCGCCCGTTCAAACACCAACGAGGCGCTGTCCGGATCCATCACCGTCACAAAACGGTCTTCGATCTCTGAAGCCGGAGCCTGAATCTCAAACTTTCCAAGGAGATTTTTAAATTCCAGTTTCTGGAACCACTCGTATGCCTCCGGTGTAAACAGTGTGCCGATCCTTCCCTCTTCCATCTCATACGGAAAGTCTGCATTCACATTGATTTCCGCCAGTTCCTTGCTCATCTGGGCCATATCATAATGCTCTTTCAACGCCTTGGATGCCCTTGGCGGCTTAATCTCATCCACATGGGCATAGGCATTTTCAATGGAATGGTATTCAACAATAATCTTTGTGGCAGTCTTTTCCCCGATACTTGGAACACCAGGTATATTATCAGAAGTATCTCCCATCAGTGCTTTGACATCGATAAATTCCTTCGGCGTCACCTGATATTTCTCTTTCACGTCTGCCTCGGTATAATCCTCCACCTCGGTCCGTCCCTGTTTCGTTTTTGGAATCCGGATCTTGACTTTCTTTGTGGCAAGCTGAAGCAGATCCCGGTCTCCTGAAAGGACAACGACCTGCATACCGGCTTCCTCGCACCGTCTGGACAGTGTCCCGATCAGATCATCCGCCTCCAGCCCTGCCTGCTCGATCAACCGGATGCCCATCGCTTTTAACACTTCCTTGATCACCGGAACCTGCTGTCTGAGCTCCTCAGCCATCGGCTTTCTCGTGCCTTTATAGTCCTTGTACATCTCATGCCGGAATGTGGGCGCGTGCACATCAAAGGCAACAGTCAGAAACTCCGGCTTCTCCTCATCCAGTATTTTAAAAAGAATATTCAGAAATCCATAGACTGCATTGGTATGAAGCCCCTCGGCATTAGTCAGGTCCGGAAGCCCGTAGAAGGCCCGGTTCAGAATACTGTGTCCATCAATCAGGACAATTTTCTGATCTTGAAACTGTTTTTCACTCATTGTCAAACTCCATTCTATGTCAAAATACTTCTTTTATTTTACTTCCTTTTGACCGCTTTTACAACGCTAAAATATACCAAGATGCTCCAGAAGTATTTTCAGGCCAATCAAAATCAGGACAATCCCCCCAAAACATTCTGCCTTATTCCGGTATTTTGTCCCAAACACGGTGCCGATTTTCAGTCCGGCCGCGGAAATCACGAACGTGACGCAGCCGATAAACGCTGCCGCCGGGGCAATGCTGACATCCAGAAACGCAAAGGTTACTCCCACGGCCAGAGCATCAATACTGGTGGCAACCGCAAGGGCCGTCATCTCCTTCACATCAAAACGTGCGCCCACACATTCCTCTTCTCCTCTGGATTCCCGGATCATATTTCCTCCGATGATAGCAAGAAGAATAAAAGCGATCCAGTGGTCCACGCTCTGAATAGCCCCCTTAAAATTCACACCCACAAAATATCCGATGGTCGGCATCAATGCCTGAAATCCTCCAAAATAAAGTCCTACACACAAAATGTATTTTGGTTTTGCCACACCCACGGAGAGTCCTTTACAGATCGATACCGCAAAGGCATCCATGGCAAGTCCCACTGCAATAAAAAACAGCTCCACAAATCCCATTTCTTCTTCCTCCTGTTTCTTTCTTTTCTTCCCTTGTATTCCGTGCGGATGTGTTCAGAAAAGGGCAAAAAAAATCGAGTCCTACCCATATCATCTTCTGATACGGATAAGTCTCGCTGTTTCATACAAAGCCAGGATTGCTCCAATATGTTGACTTTGTCACACCTGGTAAAGTGCCAACTACTCCCTTATGCCTGTTTCTGTTTCTCTTTTGGCATCCGCCACTGGTTTGTATTATAACCGACATCGCCGGTACTTTCAACTGTTTTTTCCAGCCTCCCGCAGGATCTCTCTCCTCATCTGACCCTTTATATAGAAGAGACGGACACCGGTACTGCCCGGTCTGTCCGTCTCTTTCCTTTACAATTTGGAATATCCGTAGCTGTTAACCAGCGCCTCCACCCGCTTCTTTGCCTGGCACAACGGACAGTTCTGCGGGGTATACGCCTTATAGTCCGGCAGATCCGCACTGGAAAAGATAGATCTGACTTCCATGTCCGCAATTTTTGATACAGCGCTGAAAATCCCGGCCACACCACAGACCTTTCCACTATAATACAGCACGGACTCCGCTGCCTTTAAGATCGTCTTTCCGGTTGTGACAGATGCTGCAAGAATCAGCACCTGTTTGTTCTCTATCATCCGGATCTTATTGTCCCGGAACATAATCTGTCCCATCGTATCAAATTCCGGCGTGACAACGGAAATATTATTGTCCCGGCTCATGGACATGGTCGTCTCATCCGCCAGAATCTCCGCCATAAACGTACCGATCACTTCCGTCTCATCCAGGCATACGATCGTATCAATGTAGGTACTCGTGTACTCTGCGGCAAGTACCCTGGCCGTCTCTCTTGCATTGTGATGCCTTGTCTTCACGGTGGACATATCAATGTACGTATTGATATGCGAATTGCTGGTGGCAAAATGACCTTTCAAAATCTTGATCCGGGCTTTTGGGTTTTTGCTGGATCTTAAATCTGTAAAACGTTCATCCATAGGACTGATCCCTCCTTTTCCTTTCGTTCTGATACGATATCGCTTTTGATACAGTCATTATACCACATCCGGACTTTTTATTCTGTTTCTTTTTCACACCATTCCTGATATTCATCAAGTCTTTCTATGAAACAGACTGCCAGATGATCTTTCCATCGATCATTGTTTTGCATACACTGGCATCCGTATCGAGTCCCGGCCTTCCTTTCACCAGGATCAGGTCCGCGTCCTTCCCCTCCCGGAGTGTTCCGACCCGGTCTTCCACTCCAAGGACG
>CAJFMZ010000057.1 GCA_904393575.1 uncultured Sellimonas sp.
AAGAGCTGGAGGGAGCCTGTCCGCTGAAACCGGAACTGACCGAGGGCGGTTTTGATTTTATGATTATGAGGGAACTGACCGGAGGGCTGTATTTTGGAGAAAGAAAAACCGAGGAACGGGACGGAGTCATGACGGCGGTGGATACGCTTTCCTATAATGAAAATGAGATCCGCAGAATTGCCAAACGGGCGTTTGATATTGCAAGGAAACGTTCCGGAAAAGTAACGAGCGTTGATAAGGCCAATGTTCTGGATTCTTCCAGACTTTGGAGAAAAGTGACGGAAGAGGTGGCAAAAGACTATCCGGATGTGACTCTGGAGAACATGCTTGTGGACAACTGTGCTATGCAGATTGTAAAAAATCCGAAGCAGTTTGATGTGATTCTGACAGAAAACATGTTTGGAGACATTTTGTCTGATGAAGCAAGTATGGTGACAGGATCCATCGGAATGCTGGCGAGTGCAAGCCTTAACGACAGTAAATTCGGGCTGTATGAGCCAAGCGGCGGTTCTGCTCCGGATATTGCAGGGAAAGGCATTGCAAATCCGATCGCTACGATTCTTTCGGCAGCAATGATGCTGCGGTTTTCCTTTGATCTCGACCGGGAGGCAGATGCTGTAGAACGGGCGGTAGATCAGGTCCTGAAAGATGGATACCGGACGGGAGACATTATGTCGGATGGATGTACAGAGGTTGGCACAAAGGAAATGGGCGACCTGATCTGTGAAAGAATCAAGGCTGAATAATACAGAATGAGGAAGGACAGGAGGAAGAAAAATGAGAAGTGATACCGTAACAAAAGGAACCCAGCAGGCACCGCATCGTTCTCTTATGAATGCGCTTGGGCTGACAAAAGAGGAAATGGAAAGACCGCTTGTAGGAATTGTGAGTTCCTATAATGAGATTGTTCCGGGGCATATGAATCTGGACAAGGTTGTAGAAGCAGTGAAGATGGGAGTTGCCATGGCAGGGGGAACGCCGATTGTATTCCCGGCGATCGCTGTCTGCGATGGTATCGCCATGGGACATATTGGAATGAAATATTCTCTTGTGACAAGAGATCTGATTGCGGATTCTACTGAGGCTATGGCAATGGCTCATCAATTTGATGCCCTTGTCATGGTGCCAAACTGTGATAAAAATGTTCCGGGACTTCTGATGGCGGCGGCGAGAATCAATATACCGACCATCTTTGTCAGCGGCGGGCCGATGCTTGCGGGACATGTCAAAGGAGAAAAAAGAAGTCTCTCCAGTATGTTTGAGGCAGTCGGTGCTTATGCGGCCGGAACGATTACGGAAGACGAGCTGCATGAGTTTGAGTGCAAGGTATGTCCGACATGCGGTTCCTGTTCGGGAATGTATACAGCGAACAGCATGAACTGTCTGACGGAAGTGCTCGGAATGGGCTTAAAAGGAAACGGAACCATCCCTGCAGTTTATTCAGAACGAATCCGTCTTGCAAAGCATGCAGGAATGCAGGTTATGGAGCTCTGGAGAAAGAATATCCGTCCGAGGGATATCATGACAAAAGAGGCGATTTTAAATGCACTGACCGTTGACATGGCACTTGGATGTTCAACGAACAGCATGCTGCATCTTCCGGCCATTGCCCATGAAATCGGTATGGATTTTGAGATTGATTTCGCAAACGGAATCAGTGAAAAGACTCCGAACCTGTGCCATCTGGCACCGGCCGGACCGACGTATATTGAGGATCTTAATGAAGCCGGCGGCGTCTATGCGGTGATGAACGAGCTGGACAAGAAAGGACTTCTCTACACGGACTGCCTGACTGTAACAGGCAAAACGGTCAAGGAAAACATTGCAGGATGTGTCAATAAGAACCCGGAAGTCATAAGACCAATCGATCATCCATATAGTGAGACAGGAGGTCTTGCTGTTCTGAAAGGCAATCTTGCACCGGACGGAAGTGTAGTAAAGCGCTCCGCTGTTGTGGAAGAGATGATGGTTCATGAGGGACCTGCAAGAGTATTTGACTGCGAGGATGATGCGATCAAAGCGATCAAAGGCGGGGAAATTCATCCGGGCGATGTGGTTGTCATCCGTTATGTAGGGCCAAAAGGAGGACCTGGCATGCCAGAAATGCTGAATCCGACCTCTGCGATTGCTGGAATGGGACTTGGATCCAGCGTTGCTCTGATTACAGACGGACGGTTTTCCGGAGCATCCAGAGGAGCATCCATCGGACATGTATCACCGGAAGCCGCAGTGGGTGGACCGATCGCACTTGTGGAAGAAGGGGATATCATCAAGATTGATATTCCTGGTCTGAAACTGGAGTTGGATGTTTCAGAAGAGGAGCTGGAAAGAAGACGGAAGGCATGGCAGCCAAAAGAGCCGGAAGTGAAGACTGGATACCTGGCCCGCTATGCGGCAATGGTAACAAGCGGAAATAGAGGAGCAATCCTGGAAATTCCGAAAAACTAGACGAAAGGAAGAAGAGCAGTGAAGCTTACAGGAGCAGAAATAGTAATAGAATGTTTAAAAGAACAGGGCGTGGATACCGTATTTGGATATCCGGGAGGGGCAATTCTCAATGTATATGATGCATTGTATAAGCACCAGAATGAGATCCGCCATATCCTGACTTCTCATGAACAGGGAGCGTCCCATGCGGCGGACGGGTACGCCAGGGCAACAGGGAAGGTTGGTGTCTGTCTTGCGACAAGCGGACCTGGAGCGACCAATCTTGTAACGGGGATTGCAACTGCCTATATGGATTCCATTCCGGTGGTGGCAATTACCTGTAATGTAGGAGTCTCTCTTCTGGGGAAAGACAGTTTCCAGGAGATCGACATTGCGGGAGTCACCATGCCGATTACGAAGCATAACTATATTGTAAAAGATGTCAATAAGCTTGCAGATACGATCCGCAGGGCCTTCAGTATCGCGAGAGGAGGAAGACCGGGGCCGGTTTTAATTGATATACCAAAAGATGTAACGTCAAACATGGCGGATTACGAACCGAAAACCATTACGCCGCCAAAACGAAATGAAGAGATCAGAGAAGAAGAGCTTCAAGCTGCAGTGGAGATGATCCGAAATGCAAGAAAACCGTATATCTTTGTAGGCGGGGGAGCGGTTCTCTCTGATGCGGACAAGGAACTCTATGAGTTCGTGAAAAAGGTGGATGCTCCGGTTGCGGATACTCTGATGGGCAAAGGGGCATTCCCTGGAACGGATCCATATTATACAGGCATGCTGGGAATGCACGGCACGAAAACGTCGAATCATGGCGTCAGCGAGTGTGATCTTCTTGTGGTTGTTGGAGCAAGGTTCAGCGACCGTGTGACAGGAAACGCTGAGAAATTTGCCTCAAAGGCCAAGATTCTTCAGATCGATATCGATCCTGCGGAGATGAATAAAAATGTTTTGATTACCCAGGGGATTACCGGAGATATCAAGGTCGTGCTTTCCAGACTGAACCAGATGCTGGATCAGCAGGATCACAGTGAGTGGATTCGTACGATTGAGGAATACCAGAAAAAGTACCCGATGACCTATCATCCGGATGTATTGAGCGGGCCGTTTGTGGTGGAAGAAATCTATCGCCAGACGAAAGGGGACGCGATTATTGTAACGGAGGTCGGACAGAATCAGATGTGGGCCGCACAGTTCTACAAATATACGAAGCCGAGGACTCTTTTGACTTCCGGCGGCCTTGGAACGATGGGATATGGCCTTGGGGCGTCCATTGGAGCAAAATGTGCAAGACCGGAGAAATGCGTAGTGAATATTGCCGGGGATGGATGCTTCCGGATGAATATGAATGAAATTGCTACAGCGGCGCGCTACAAGATTCCGATTATTGAAGTCATTCTGAATAACCATGTGCTGGGAATGGTCAGACAGTGGCAGGATCTTTTCTACGGAAAGCGGTATTCTGCTACGGTTCTCGATGATCAGGTGGATTTTGTAAAGCTGGCCGAGGCGATGGGGGCAAAAGCGTACCGTGCAACGACACGGGAAGAATTTGTCCGGATTTTCGAAGAAGCAAGAGGAGCAGAAGAGCCTGTACTGATTGACTGTCAGATCGACTGTGATGAAAAGGTATGGCCGATGGTTGCGCCGGGTGAAGCAATCGACCAGGTATTTGACGAGGGGGATCTAAAGAAAAAAGAAAAATAGAATCGAATCAGACCTGCCGGGCGAGGGGAATGTTTGGCCGGAAAACAGGGAGGAATCGTATGAGCAGAGTATATAATTTTTCGGCGGGGCCAGCTGTTCTGCCGGAGGAAGTGCTGCGGGAAGCCGCAGAGGAGATGCTGGACTACAGAGGATGCGGAATGTCCGTCATGGAGATGAGCCATCGCTCTGCAGTTTTTGAGGACATCATACACGATGCAGAGAAGGATATCCGGACTCTTTTGAGTATTCCGGAGAACTACGAGGTACTGTTTTTGCAGGGAGGAGCATCCCTTCAGTTTGCAATGATCCCGATGAATCTGATGAAGCACGGAAAAGCAGATTACATTTTGACAGGTCAGTGGGCAAAAAAAGCCTGGAAGGAAGCGCAGAAGTACGGGAAGGCCGAGGTGATCGCTTCCTCGGAAAAGGAGAATTTTTCCTGTATACCCAATCTGGAAAAACTGCCGGTTTCCGAAGACGCGGATTATGTTTATATTTGTGAGAACAACACCATTTACGGGACAAAATATCATACCCTGCCGGATACAAAAGGGAAACCGCTGATTGCGGATGTTTCGTCCTGCTTTTTGTCAGAGCCTGCGGATATCACCAGGTATGGGATGATGTATGGAGGAGCACAGAAGAATATCGGTCCGGCGGGAGTGACCATTGTCATTATCAGAAAGGATCTGATCCAGGAAGAAGTCTTTCCGGGTACGCCTTCCATGATGCAGTACCGGATCCATGCCAAGGCAGGTTCCCTTTACAATACTCCGCCTGCATACGGGATCTATATCTGCGGTAAAGTGTTCCAATGGCTTCTAAGCCAGGGAGGACTGGAAGGTATCCAGAAGAAAAACAGGAAAAAGGCCGCGCTTTTATATGAATATCTGGATGACAGCCGGCTCTTTTCCGGAACAGCCGCCAGAAAAGACCGTTCATTGATGAATGTACCGTTTGTGACAGGGGACAAGGAACTGGATGCAAAATTTGTTTCCGAGGCAGCTGCGGAAGGGCTGGTCAACCTAAAAGGGCACCGAACCGTAGGCGGAATGCGGGCAAGCATCTATAATGCCATGCCGTATGAAGGTGTCAAGAAACTTGTGGCATTTATGGAGCAATTTGAAAAGGAGAATCGATGATGTATCAATATCAATGTCTGAATGTGATTTCCGAGGCCGGGCTTTGTCTGTTTCCTGAGAAGTATCAGAAGACAGAAGAGATGGCAGAGGCGGATGCGGTTCTCCTTCGAAGCGCATCTCTCCACGGAATGCAGTTCCCGGAGAAGCTAAAGGCAGTGGCCCGTGCAGGAGCAGGTGTCAATAATATTCCGCTGGAAGAATGTGCGGAACAGGGAATTGTCGTTTTTAATACTCCCGGAGCCAATGCCAACGGGGTAAAGGAACTGGTGATTGCCGGGATGCTTCTCGCATCCCGTGATATCATTGGCGGTATCGAATGGGTGAAGGCACATGCCGGCGAGGAGAATATCGCAAAGGCAGCGGAAAAACAGAAGAAAGCGTTTGCGGGACAGGAGATTGAAGGGAAGAAACTGGGTGTGATCGGCCTTGGGGCAATCGGAGTTCTGGTAGCAAATGCAGCACTGCACCTTGGAATGGAGGTCTATGGGTATGACCCGTATATGTCGGTGGATTCAGCCTGGAATCTGTCCAGACATATCCAGCACGTGACGAGCCTGGAAACCATTTATCGAGAATGCGACTATATTACGCTGCATGTCCCTGTGTTGGAGGATACAAAAGGCATGATCGGCCGGGAAGCGGCAGAACAGATGAAGGATGGCGTGATTCTTCTGAATTTTGCAAGAGATCTGCTTGTCAATGAAGAAGAGCTCCTGGAAGAACTGAAAACCGGTCGTATCCGGAAATATGTCACAGATTTTCCAACAGACCGGCTGGCCGGAAAGGATCAGGTCATAGTCATTCCGCATCTGGGAGCCTCTACGGAAGAGTCCGAAGAGAACTGCGCATGTATGGCTGTCCGGCAGATCCGGGACTATCTGGAGAATGGAAATATTGCCAATTCGGTGAACTATCCAAACTGCGATATGGGGAAAAAAGGAAGCCATCCAAGGCTGACTGTGCTCCATCACAATGTTCCGAATATGATTGGTCAGTTTACTTCCCTTTTGGCAGAACGCGGCATGAATATCGCGGATCTGACAAATAAGAGCAGAGGGAAATATGCCTATACCATGATTGATATTGAGGACGGAAACCCGTCCGGCATGGAAGATGTGCTTTCCCGACTGGATCATGTACTGAAAGTGCGTCTGATTCTGTAAGAGAATCTTTAAAGATATTTAAGAACTCTTTCATTGTATCCGCGGAAGAAGTACGTTATAATCATAACGGATGAAAAGAAGACCGAGGGGATACGAATGAAACGAAACATACTTTTCAATGGAAGAAGATCGAAAAAGAACCTGTTTCATACAAATAGAATCAGAGGAAGATGGAACGTACCGGCCGCTTTGGCAGCCGGTGTCGTTTTTTGTCTGCTTCTTTTTTGCCTGTTGAGCGCGCTGCCCCACTTGGACAAAGAAGAGGAAGCGGTGATTGTACTTACCGCCCGTTCTATTACGATCAGTCAGGGAGACAATCTTCCGGAGTTCACGGCCAGTGCATCTTTTGCAGAGGGGACGGACAGCAAAACGGAGAAAACATGGCTCAGCCGGGAGGCCGGATACAATGTCCAGGATCTGCTGGACGATCTGAATCAGGGTGGCGATTATGAAATGGAGTGTGATACAGACGGGACTCAGGCCGGAACATACCCGATTCGAATCAGGCTTTCCGGAGAATTAAAAAGCTCTCTGGAGAGTGAATGGAAAGGAAAAGTGCGGATTGAAACAAGAACAGGGACTCTGACCGTTGCAGAGCCGGAGCAGAAGAAATAAAAAAGTATTGACAAATCATCGGATGTGAAGTAATATGGAAACAACTTCATAGATCTGCTTTGAAAATACGAAGAAAAGAAGTAGTAGGTATCATGGAATGTGACAGAGAGTCCCGGCTGGTGGAATGGGACACAGAAAGTGTTACTGAATTCCTCTTGGAGTAGAGTGCTGAATGTTCATACTAGTAGGCATTTCCGGCAGCAGCCGTTATCTGCAAGGGTATATCTGGAGACAGCGTACCTGGTGAGGCAGTCATTGTGAAATGACTGTAAAATGAGGTGGAACCGCGATGACATATCGTCCTCTGAGAAATCAGAGGACTTTTTTAGTTTTATAAAGAGCCCCTTCATTGATCAACGTGATTTTCAAAGTCAGGAAAAGAGTGAGAAAGCAGGAGGAGAAGCATATGATTATTGTATTGAAACCAAGAACAACAGAAGAAAATTTGAACCGTGTAATCAAGATGGTAGAGGCAAAAGGACTGGAGGCTCATGTGGTACGCGGGGAGGAAATGACGATTATCGGCTGTATCGGTGATACGGTTCGGATTGATCCGCGTCTGTTTGAGGTAGATAAAAGTGTGGACAAAGTCATGCATGTCCAGGAACCGTATAAACTTGCAAACCGGGCATTCCATCCGGAAGATACGATTGTAGATGTCTCCGGTGTCAAGGTGGGCGGAGGCAGCATGGCCATGATCGCAGGACCTTGTTCTGTAGAAAGTGAAGAACAGGTACTTGAGGTGGCCCAGGCTGTAAAAGCTGCAGGGGCCAATTTACTGCGGGGCGGTGCATTCAAACCGCGTACAAGTCCATATTCGTTCCAGGGGCTGGGACTGGAAGGCCTTGAAATGCTCTGTAAGGCAAAAGAGAAGACAGGACTTCCGATTGTGACAGAGCTGATGTCCGCAGAGTATCTTGATATTTTCGATGAAAAAGTAGACCTGATTCAGATTGGAGCCAGAAATATGCAGAATTTTGATCTGCTCAAGCAGCTTGGAAGGACAAAGCGTCCGATTCTTCTGAAACGGGGCTTAAATGCTACATACGAGGAATGGATTATGTCTGCGGAATACATTATGGCATCAGGAAATGAAAATGTCATTCTCTGTGAACGCGGTGTCCGGACATTTGAAACCTACACCAGGAACACACTGGATCTTCAGGCAATTCCGGTACTGAAAAAGATGACACATCTTCCGGTGATTGTGGATCCAAGCCATGCCGGAGGAAAGTGGTGGCTGGTAGATACGATGGCGAAAGCAGCAGTGGCAGCGGGGACAGACGGACTGATGATCGAAGTACATAACAATCCGGACTGTGCGCTCTGCGATGGAGGTCAGTCCTTAAAGCCGGAAAAATATGCGGAACTGTTAAAGCAGCTTCGGAAAATCGCACCGATTGTAGACAAAACATGGTAAAAGAAAGCAGGCGGAAGAATGGAATTACATGTAAATCTTGGAAAAGACAGTTATCAGATTGTGATTGAAAAAGGACTGATGAAGCGGGCGGCGCAGGAGATCCGGGAAATCTACCAGGGACGGAAAATTGCGGTGATTTCGGATGACAGCGTCTATGGCTTTTATGGGGAGGATCTTTTGAAGCAGCTTGGAGAGTACTGGGAGTGTAGTACGGTAATTCTTCCGCACGGAGAAGCCTCCAAGAGTATCGAAGTGCTCCCGGAAGTTTACAAAAAACTGCTGGATGCCGGACTTTCAAGAAGTGATCTTATTGTAGCGCTAGGAGGAGGCGTTGTGGGTGATCTGGCGGGATTTGTAGCAGCGACCTATCTGAGAGGCATTCCTTTTGTTCAGATTCCAACATCTCTTCTGGCACAGGTGGATTCTTCAGTAGGCGGGAAAGTGGCAGTGGACCTGAAAGAGGGGAAAAATCTGGTAGGAGCCTTTTATCAGCCGAAAAAGGTTCTGATCGATCCGGATGTACTGGCAACGCTTCCAGAACGCTATGTCCATGACGGTATGGGAGAAGTGATCAAATATGGATGCATCAAAGATGCGGATCTCTTTCATCTGCTGAAAGAGGCAGGTGACTTTGAAGGGCTGAATGCGCATTTGACAGAAGTAATCATGCGGTGTGTGGATATTAAGAGACAGGTAGTAGAAGAAGACCAGTTTGATACAGGAGAGAGGATGCTTCTGAATTTTGGCCACACACTGGCGCATGCGGTGGAACAGAAATTTGCCTACGAAAGAGAAAGCCACGGCGAGGCTGTGGCCATCGGCATGTATCAGATTACGCGTATGTCTGAGGAAAAAGGTCTGACAAAAGAGGGAACCGCAGAGGAGATTCGGGAAATCCTGGAAAGCTATGGACTTCCGATATCCTGCGGTGTGCAGCTTTCCAAGTTAAAAGAGGCCATGAAGCGGGACAAGAAAAACTTTAAAAACAGTCTCCGTCTGATCCTTCTGAAACAAATCGGGGAAAGCATGATCTATCCTTCGGATCTTTCCTTCTTTGAGGACGACCAGATGGTATAAAAAGAGCAGGAAGGCGATGCCTTCCTGCTCTTTTTGAACCGGAGAAACAGATGTCAGTGGCGGATGGCTCCGGCCGCCGCACCGCGCTTTGCGATCAGCGCATGAATCTTGTCTGTTGGATTCAGTACAGAACTGATGGAAATATCGTGATTCAGGGAATCAATGATAATTGCAAGGAATTTACTCATATCTGCTTCAATAAAATAAGGACGTTCGTAAATGGCAGGAGGCAGATAGGTAAGATTCGTTGTGATCAGCCGGTCGATATAGCCGGTACGATAGTAATCGTCAAATTTTTCCAGCCCTTCTGTGAAAAGCCCGAATGTCGTACAGATAAATACACGCGATGCTCCGCGGTCTTTGATCTGTCTTGCCACATCCAGCATGCTCTCGCCGGAAGCAATCATATCATCTACGATGATGGCGGTCTTTCCTTTTACGTCATCGCCGAGAAATTCATGGGCAACGATTGGATTTTTGCCATTGACTATGGTGGAATAATCTCTTCTCTTATAGAACATTCCCATATCTACACCGAGAACATTTGAAAAATAGACGGCCCGGTGCATGGCTCCCTCATCCGGACTGATAATCATAAGATGATCCTTGTCAAGCTTCAGATCTGGTTCCGCTTTCAGGAGAGCCTTGATAAACTGATAAGGAGGATTAAAGTTATCAAATCCCTTCAGTGGAATCGCGTTCTGCACACGCGGGTCATGGGCATCAAAGGTTACGATATTGGAAACACCCATGTCGACCAGCTCCTCCAGGGCCTGAGCGCAGTCCAGAGACTCTCGCTTGGAGCGTTTGTGCTGGCGGCTCTCATAGAGAAACGGCATGATCACACTGATTCGATGTGCCTTGCCATTGGCTGCCGAGATGATACGTTTCAGATCCTGATAGTGGTCATCCGGGGACATGTGATTGAGGTGGCCGTTGACCGTATAGGTCAGGCTGTAGTTGCAGACATCGACCATCACGAAGAGATCTTTGCCGCGGATCGATTCGCCGAGGACTCCTTTTGCTTCGCCTGAGCCAAACCGCGGACAGCTGTGTTCTATCAGATAATTTTCGCATTTATAGGACGCGAAAAGTGCGGAATCTACATATTTGTTCAGGGATTCCTTCCGAAATCCGACAATGTGGTCGTTGACCTTCTTCCCCAGTGATTCACAGCTTTTCAGAGCAGCAATTTTTAATGGGGCTGCCGGAAGTGCTTGTTCTAACATTTTGATATTTGTCATATTCCCTCCTATGTAAAAACATGGAATTAAGAAGCGCCCAAGATTCGCTTTCTCATTCAATTTATACCATTTTTTTATATGTATGGCAAGAAAGGAATAGAAAAAATTGCATTTTCGGGTGGAATTTAGTATTATGAAAAAGACAGGATCATGAAGAAAAAAAGGAGAATAGATATGGAAAAATGCCGGAAAAGACATGAGCATCTGGTTTCGGCTGTAGAAGAAGGAAGCATTGGATGGGAACTTGGGATAGAGCCAGGGGACAGACTTCTTTCTATCAATGGTCAGGAGATCGAGGATGTGTTTGATTACCATTACTATGTCAATGATGAAAATCTTCTGGTATTGATTGAAAAGCCGGACGGTGAACAGTGGGAACTTGAGATCGAAAAAGAATATGAAGAGGATCTGGGACTGACCTTTGAACAGGGGTTGATGGATGAATACCGGTCCTGCAGAAACAAGTGTGTCTTCTGTTTTATCGATCAGATGCCAAAAGGGATGAGGGAGACACTTTACTTTAAGGATGATGACTCCAGACTGTCGTTCCTGCAGGGAAATTATGTGACGCTGACCAATATGAGTGATCACGATATCGACAGGATTATCCGGTATCATCTGGAACCGATTAACATTTCCTTTCATACGACCAATCCGGAGCTTCGGTGCAAAATGCTCCACAACCGGTTCGCAGGAGAAGCCTTGAAAAAAGTGGACAGACTGTACGAAGCGGGGATTACGATGAACGGACAGATCGTGCTCTGCAAAGGATTGAATGACGGAGAGGAGCTGGAGCGCACCATCAGGGATCTGACGGGGTATCTTCCGAAGCTTCAGAGTGTATCGGTTGTGCCGGTGGGGCTGAGCCGATATCGTGACGGATTGTATCCGCTGGAACCGTTTACAGGAGAAGACGCAAGAAAAGTACTGGATACGATTCACCGCTGGCAGGAAAAGGTTTATCGGGAGTATGGATACCATTTTATTCATGCCGGAGACGAATGGTATATTATGGCCGGGTATGAGATGCCGGAAGAAAGCAGGTATGACGGCTATCTTCAACTGGAAAATGGAGTGGGAATGATCCGGCTTCTCCAGGATGAATTTGAAGAGGAATTTCAAAACCTCCGTCCGACAGACCGGGCCATGTCCCTTTCCATTGCGACAGGTGTGCTGGCCTACGATTATCTGGAACGGTTTTTGATCAGGATGAAAGAAAAATGTCCAAATCTGGATGTCCGCCTTTATAAGATCCGAAATGACTTTTTTGGAGAGAGCATTACGGTATCGGGACTGATTACCGG
This sequence comes from uncultured Sellimonas sp., assembly GCA_904393575.1. Classification (GTDB taxonomy): domain Bacteria; phylum Bacillota; class Clostridia; order Lachnospirales; family Lachnospiraceae; genus Sellimonas. Next base: position 12,115 of record CAJFMZ010000057.1, read on the forward strand.
ACAGGATCTGATCAGCCAGCTGAAGGGCAGAGATCTTGGGGACAGGCTGCTGCTCCCTTGCAATATGCTCAGGAGCGGCGAAGACGTGTTCCT
>CAJFMZ010000058.1 GCA_904393575.1 uncultured Sellimonas sp.
GCCTCCGAACATTACAGGAAAGCTTCACATGGGACACGCCCTTGACAATACGCTTCAGGATATCCTGATCCGGTATAAGAGAATGCAGGGATACAATGCACTCTGGATTCCGGGCACGGACCATGCGGCGATTTCCACAGAGGTCAAAGTAACGAACCAGTTAAAAGAAGAAGGCATCGACAAGCGGGAGCTTGGAAGAGAGGGCTTCTTAAAGCGTGTCTGGGAGTGGAAAGATGAGTATGCAGGCACAATCGAGTCTCAGCTCAAGAAGCTGGGCGTATCCTGCGACTGGGACAGAGAACGCTTTACCATGGACGAAGGATGCAGCCGGGCGGTAGAGGAAGTATTTGTACGCCTCTACGAAAAGGGATATATCTATAAGGGATCCAGAATCATCAACTGGTGTCCGGTATGCCAGACTTCCCTTTCCGATGCGGAAGTGGAGCATGAAGAGCAGGCAGGACATTTCTGGCATATCCGTTATCCAATCGTTGGAACAGACCAGAGCCTGGTGATCGCTACGACACGTCCGGAGACTATGCTGGGAGATACGGCCATCGTAGTGAATCCGGATGATGAGCGCTATACGGACATCATCGGAAAGAAGGCGCTTCTTCCGCTGGTCAATAAAGAAATTCCGATCATTGCGGATTCGTATGTGGACAAGGAATTCGGAACCGGCGCCATGAAGGTGACTCCGGCACATGACCCGAATGACTTTGAAATCGGAAAGAGACACGGGCTGGAAGAAATCAACATCATGAACGATGATGCGACAATCAATGAAAATGGTGGAAAATACGCAGGTATGGACCGCTATGAGGCAAGAGAAGCCATTGTGCAGGATCTGAAAGAACAGGGATATCTGGTAAAAGTAGAAGATTATGCACATAATGTAGGTGTACATGAAAGATGTAAACAGACCGTAGAGCCGTTAATCAAGCAGCAGTGGTTTGTCAAGATGGAAGAGCTGGCAAAGCCGGCTATCAAAGCACTGGAGACAGGGGAGCTGAGGCTGATTCCGGAACGGATGAACAAGGTTTACATGCAGTGGCTTAACAATATCCGCGACTGGTGTATTTCCAGACAGATCTGGTGGGGACATCGGATTCCGGCATATTACTGCGATGAGTGCGGCGAGATGGTAGTACAAAGAGGCGGTGCTCCGGAAGTATGCCCGAAATGCGGATGCACGCATTTTACACAGGATGAGGATACGCTGGATACCTGGTTCTCCTCTGCACTGTGGCCGTTCTCCACACTGGGATGGCCGGATCAGACGGAAGATCTGGATTACTTCTATCCGACGGATGTTCTGGTGACAGGATACGACATTATCTTTTTCTGGGTTATCCGTATGGTATTCTCCGGATATGAGCACACCGGAAAATGTCCGTTCCACACGGTATTTTTCCACGGACTGATCCGGGATGATCAGGGACGGAAGATGAGCAAGTCCCTTGGAAACGGAATCGATCCGCTGGAGATCATCGATCAGTACGGTGCCGACGCGCTCCGTCTTACGGTAGTGACAGGAAATGCACCGGGCAATGACATGCGTTTCTATAAAGAAAAGGTAGAGGCAAACCGGAATTTCGCAAACAAAGTATGGAATGCGTCCCGCTTTATCCTGATGAATATGGAAGACAAAGTTATCAGCCGTCCGGAAGATCAGGACCTGACTGCAGCAGACAAATGGATTCTGTCCAGAGTCAACCGTCTCGCAAAAGATGTGACCGAAAACATGGACAAATTCGAACTTGGAATCGCAGTGCAGAAGGTATACGACTTTATCTGGGATGAGTTCTGCGACTGGTATATTGAGATGGCGAAATACCGTATCTACCATGCAGAGGATAATTACAAGGCGGCAAACGCAGCCCTCTGGACATTGAAGAAAGTACTGGCGGATGCCCTGAAGCTTCTGCATCCATATATGCCGTTTGTGACAGAGGAGATTTACAGCGCACTGGTACCGGCTGAGGAATCCTTGATGATGTCATCCTGGCCGGAATATGATGAAGCATATGACTTCCCGCAGGAGGAAATGATCGTAGATCATATCAAGGACATCGTTCGTGGTGTGAGAAACGCGCGGGCAGAGATGAATGTGCCGAACAGCCGGAAGGCAAAAGTATTTATCGTATGTGGAAATGAGACACTTTGTGAGGGGTTTGAAACATTAAAAGATTCAGTGAAACCATTGATGAATGCAAGCGATCTCATCATTCAGGGAACGAAAGAAGGCATCGCGGAAGATGCGGTTTCCATTGTCGTTCCAGATGGAGCAGTGTATATGCCGCTTGAGGATCTGATCGATTTTGAGCAGGAAAAAGAACGTCTTTTGAAAGAGGAAGAAAGGCTGAAAAAGGAGCTTGCCCGTGTCAACGGTATGCTGAGCAATGAAAAATTCATGAGCAAGGCGCCGGAGGCAAAAGTCAACGAAGAGCGGGCAAAGCTGGAAAAATATACACAAATGATGGAACAGGTTCAGGAACGTCTTGCATCGATGATGAAGTAGCAGACAAGGGGAAATCATGAAGAAAATCCATTTTAAGAAACCAGATATCAAAGGAAAGATCGAGGGGATCCGGCATCTGAGCAGGGAAGATCTGAAAGAAAGCGCAAAGAAGAGAAAAGAGCGGAGACAGAGGATCCTGGAGGAACGGAAAAACAGTGCGTTCTCCAGAAAGATGGCTCCAGTGTATAAATGGATGAATATCTTTTCTCTTCCGCTTCATGCGGTATGGGCGATCGTGATCAATTTCATTATAGAAAGCATCTCACGGCATTCGGTAGTCGCGGCCTGGAATTATATGGTGGAGACGCCGCTTGTGTTTTTGTACAATGCATTTATGATTTTTGTAACATTCTCGATTGTATATCTGTTCCGCAGGAGGGTGTTTGTCCGGATTCTGCTCAGTGTGTTCTGGATCATGCTGGGAGTGATCAACGGCGCCATGCTGCTCAAGCGTGTCACGCCATTTAATGCCCAGGATTTGAAAACACTGACAGAAGGACTGTCTTTGTTCACCAATTATTTTGCCGTCTATGAGCTGGTTATCATGGCGGTGGGAGTTGTGGCAGTCATTATCTGGGTGATCGCCATGTGGCGCCGGGGCGGACAGTATCAGGGAAAGATGCATCGATGGCTTGCGCTTGCAGGAATCGGAATCTGGTGCGGAGCGTATGTGTTCCTGTCCGACCTTGCAGTGGATCACCGTGTGGTATCGACTTATTTTGGAAACATTGCTTTTGCATATGAAGACTACGGGCTCCCGTACTGTTTTTCCGCCAGCCTGTTTAATACCGGAATTGACAAGCCGAACGGGTACAGCAAGGAGACCATGGATCAGATCAACAAGGACGGCACGCTGACCAGGACCAAGACGAGTCTTTCCGAGGATGAGATGCCGAATATCATCTTCGTACAGCTGGAATCCTTCTTCGATCCTACGGAGGTGGAATTCTACCAGTTGTCCAAGGACCCGATCCCGTTCCTCCGGTCTCTGTTCCAGAACTACTCCACTGGATATTTCAAGGTGCCGTCTGTAGGGGCTGGAACAGCCAATACCGAGTTTGAGGTGCTGACGGGTATGAACATGAGGTATTTCGGACCTGGTGAATACCCGTATAAGACAAAGCTGAAAAACGAAGTATGCGAAAGCGCGGCTACGGCTCTGGGAGCACTTGGGTATGGAACCCATGCAGTGCACAACAATGGAGGAAACTTCTACAGCCGTGCAAGGGTATATAACAATACCGGATTTGATACCTTTACCAGCAAGGAATTTATGAATATTCTTCAGACAACGCCGAACAACTGGTCCAAAGACGATATTCTGGTGCAGCATATCACAGATGCACTGGATTCAGATGAACAGCAGGACTTTGTCTTTGCCATCAGTGTTCAGGGACATGGAGACTATCCGACGGAAAAAGTCATTGAAAATCCGGCGATTACCGTATCTGGCATGGAGGATGAAGACCGTCAGAATGCCTGGGAGTATTACGTCAATCAGATTTATGAAATGGATCAGTTCGCACAGCATCTGGTAGAAGAAGTAGAGAAGCGGGATGAACCAAGTGTCATTGTATTTTACGGAGACCATCTTCCGACGATGGGACTGGAGGCAAAGGATTTGAAGAGCCGCTATCTTTACAATACCAACTATGTGATCTGGGACAATATGGGACTGAAAAAAGAGGACCGGAACATTCCGTCCTATCAGATTATGGCGGATGTGTTTGAAAGACTGGGAATCCAGTCCGGTACCGTCTTCAACTATCATCAGCAGAGACGCCAGACCGAGGACTATTTGAAGGATCTGGAACTGCTGCAGTATGACATTCTCTATGGAGAGCAGTATGTATATGATGGAAATCCGCCGATTACAGAAGGGCATATGAGGATGGGAGTCAAAGATGTGACTCTGACCAATATTGTGCCGCAGCCAGGGGAGGAGAATTCCTACAGCCTCTACGGAGAAAATCTGACGAAAAACAGCCGTGTATTTGTCAATGATAAACAGCAGGACAGCAGTTTCCTGAATAATACCCATGTGATTTTGCAGGATTGCAAATTGGAGGACGGCGATATCATCACGGTGGTTCAGATGGGATCCAGCAGCACGGTATTTGCCACTTCCAAGAAATACGTCTACCAGGACGGAGCGATCACGCTGGCTCCGGAGGAGGAGCAGGATCCGCCGGCCAAGAACTGGGTGGAGGCGTTTGAAGGCGCAAGTGAAGAGGAATAAGACAATGAACTACGAAGACGCGGTAAAAAAGATTGATGAGCTTCAGATGTTTGCAAAAAAGCATTCTCTGGACCACACCAGGACCTTTCTCTCCTGCATGGGCATGCCCCAGCAGGGGAAAAAGATCATCCATGTGGCAGGAACCAACGGCAAAGGAAGCGTATGCCGGTACCTGCAGGCGATTCTAAGTGCGGAAGGAAAGAAGACCGGTCTGTTTACATCGCCTCATCTTGTTTCCATCCGGGAGAGAATCCGGATCGGGGAGGAGCTCATCTCCCAGGAGCGATTTGTGCAGGTATTTGAAGAAGCAGAAGAAGTGGCTGGCAGGATGGAAGCGGAAGGACTGACCCATCCGACGTATTTCGAGTTTCTGTTCGGCATGGCCATGAAGTATTTCGATGAAGAACAGACCGAATACATCATTCTGGAGACCGGCCTTGGAGGGAGGCTTGATGCCACCAACTGCATTGAAAACCCGGTTATGACCATCATCACATCCATCGGGATGGACCATACGGAGATCCTGGGGGATACGATTGAGAAGATTGCGGCTGAGAAAGCGGGGATCATCAAGCCCGGAGTGCCGCTGATCTGCGACGGGACGAATCCGGAAGCGCTCATGGTTTTGAAAAAGACGGCGGAAAATGCCGGCGCGGATTGTAGAGAAATCTCGGATTGTGCGTTCAAAATCCGGAAAATTACGGAGAAGGATCTTGAATTTTCAACGGTAAATTTGTATGATGGTACTGCAATGTGGAATCTTCCTACGACAGCATCCTATCAGCCTGTCAATGCCGTTCTTGCGCTGGAGGCTGCAAGCCGGCTGATTGCTAAGCCGTCTGTGTCCTGGAGACAGGTGCTTTGGCAGACGTCCTGGAAAGGCAGAATGGAGGAGGTGCTTCCGGGGTGGATCCTGGACGGCGCCCACAATATGCCGGCCGTCCGGGCTCTGGCAGAGAGTATTCGGATGCAGGAGCCGTTTCGCAGTCCGGAAGGGAAGCTGATCGTACTGTTTTCCGCAGTGAAAGAAAAAGACTATCGTGACATGATCCAGTATATTTGCCGGGAGATACCGGCAGATCTGTTTGTTGTGACAAAGATCCCGGATGAAAGGGGAGTCCGGACAGAGGAGCTTTTGAAACAGTTCCCTCAGTGGACAGCCGGGAAAGTGGTAGCCAAAGATACGGTCCGGGAGGCATGCGGTTATGTGGTTTCCTGCAAAAAGGAGCAGGACCGGGTATACTGCTTTGGCTCTTTGTACCTTGTAGGAGAAATGGAAGCATTACTAAGGGAGGCAGCCAGATGTTAAATTTTGAAGAAGAACTGAAGAAGTTTCAGCCGAGCCTGGAAGTAGATGAGATCGAAGAAGAGGCATTAAGTGAAGATCTGACGGATCTTTCGGATCTTCTGAAGGATATCTTGGAAACAACGAGATAGCAAAACGGGGAGATATAAATGGATATCAGAGGAGAACTGAGATACCGGTCTTTGTACTGGTATAATGATGGATTAAAAAAAGCAAAAATACGGGATCTGACAGGGGCGGAAGCATCCCTGAAAAAAAGTATCCGATATGACAAATACAATAAAGATGCCAGGAATCTCCTTGGACTGGTTTACTATGGCAGAGGGGAGACCGTCCGGGCGCTTGTCGTATGGACAGTGAGCCAGAGGCTGGTTCCCACTGACAACATCGCGTCCGACTATCTCAAAGAATTCCAGTCATCCAGAAATGCGCTGGAAGCAGTGGACCAGGCTGCCAAAAAGTACAACCAGTGCCTGCAGTATTGCAGGCAGGGGGGAGAGGATCTGGCCATCATACAGCTGAAAAAGATCGTGGCGGAACAGCCGGACTTTTTAAGGGCCTATCAGCTCCTGGCGCTTTTGTATCTGCACACAGAGCAGTACGCAAAAGCAAGACAGGCACTGCGGAAGGCGCAGAAGCTGGATACGACGGACCCGATTACCCTTACTTATATTTATGAGCTGAACCGGATGCATAAAAAGCGGACATCCGGACAAAAGGATGTCAAAGAGCAGCAGACGGTCAGCTATAAACTTGGCAATGAAACAATCATTCAGCCGGTAGAGACAAAGGAAAAAGAGAAAGGCATGGCCTTTACACTGGTCAATATCGCAGTTGGCCTGGTGGTGGGAGCAGCGGTTATGTGGTTTTTGATCATGCCGGCTGTCAATCAGTCTCAGGCACGGCAGATGAATGAAAGCATTGTGGAGGCAAGCGACCAGATCGCCTCCCAGGAATCGGAAATCAACGCGCTGGAAAAGGAGCTGGAAAGCTACCGTACCCAGAGCGATGAGGCGCAGACCGCAAAGGAAACGGCAGAGTCCACAAAGAGCAGTTATGAATCTCTGATGGACATCCAGTCGAAATACAGATACGGATCGGAATCCAACGAAAACCTGGCGGACGAGCTCCTTGCCATCAATCAGGATTCTCTTGGAGATCTGGGAAAAGAGCAGTTTACCGAACTGACGGGGAGTATTTATCCGTCAGCGTGCCGAAGACAGTACAACCGCGGAGTTGCCAACTCGGATGTGGAAAACTATGAGGCAGCGATCGAGAACCTGTCGAAAGTAGTCCGGATGGATGAGTCGTATGACGATGGAAATGCCATGTATCTGCTTGCCCAGGCTTACGAGGAGACGGGGGATACCGAAAACGCAAAGAACTATTACCAGAAGGTGACGGAGCAGTTTTCAGGAACATCGCTGGCAGAGGAAGCCCAGTCAGCGCTGGAGAGCCTGAATGCAGCAGGTTAAGAACATACAGGAGAATAAGGGACGGACAGCAAAGTCCGATGATACAAAAGAGGATGATACACAGTGTGTGTCATCCTCTTTTGTGTTGGTGCGCAAACGACCTGCTGGAAAGGGAGCCGGCGGGAACGAAAACAGAAAGGGGAGAAACAGCGTGAAATATCAGATAGAAGAAAACTGTCTGACCATCTTTCTGCCGAAGGAGCTGGACCACCATCAGACAGAAGAAATCCGCAGGGAGGCGGATCGGCAGATTGAAAGAAATCATGTGAAGTATGTTATTTTCGATTTTGGGGAGACGAGTTTTATGGACAGTTCCGGAATTGGAGTGATGATGGGACGATACCGGAAATTGAGCCTGACCGGAGGAGAAGTCTGGGCGGCGAATCTGAATGAACGGATGAAAAAGATCCTGAAGATGTCAGGAGCTGCGAAGATTATTCGGATTTACGAGGAGGAAAGACAATGAAGCAGGATACGAATGAAATGGAGATTATCTTTGACAGCTGTTCGGAAAATGAAGGATTTGCGCGGGTGGCAGTGGCGGCCTTCATGACGCAGCTCAATCCCACTCTGGAGGAAGTGGCGGACGTGAAAACCGCGGTTTCTGAGGCGGTTACCAATGCGGTGATTCACGGGTACGATCAGGAGATCCACAAAATATACATTCGATGCGTGACGGCAGGACATGCGCTGGAAATTGAAGTGCGGGACGAGGGCAGGGGAATCGAAAACGTGGAAGAAGCGATGCAGCCCATGTTCACAACAAGGCCGGAGCTGGACCGTTCCGGCATGGGCTTCGCCTTTATGGAGGCCTTTATGGACGAGCTGAATGTGGAGTCCAGTCCTGGATGCGGAACAACGGTCCGGATGAAAAAGGTGATTGGAAAAGGCCGTGACGGATGGATTCTACCACAGAACTGATTGACAGGGCACACCATGGCGATACCGGGGCCAGAGACCGGCTGGTGGAAGAAAATATCGGGCTTGTGTGGTGCGTTGTGCGCAGGTACAGCGGAAGGGGGACAGAGATGGAAGATCTGTTTCAGATCGGCAGCATCGGTCTGTTAAAGGCCATCGACAAGTTTGACCTGTCCTATGACGTACGGTTTTCCACTTACGCAGTACCTATGATTTCCGGGGAGATCAGGCGCTTCCTGAGAGATGACGGCATGTTGAAAGTCAGCCGTTCTCTCAAAGAAATTTCCTACAAAGCATGTCAGGCAAAGGAAGAGTTTCTGAAACGGTACAACAGAGAACCAACGGTTCTGGAGCTGGCAGAAGCATCTGGAATCGCAAAGGAAGAACTGGTAGAAGCAATGGAGGCCTCGGCGGAGGTGGAGTCCCTGCACCGCCCGGTTTGCAGACAGGACGGAAAGGAAGCGGAGCTTCTGGAAAAGCTGGAACAAGACGAAAAAACCGAAGAGAAAATCATTGACCAGATGTTTTTGTACTCGCTTCTGGAAAAGCTGGGAAAAGAGGAACGGCAGCTGATTTATCTGCGCTATTTTGAAAACAAAACCCAGTCTGAGACAGGAAAGAGGCTTGGCATCTCCCAGGTGCAGGTCTCCAGACTGGAGAAAAAGATTTTGAAGCAGATGCGGGAATACGGAGAACAGGAACAATAAAAATCAGGCATATCCGGTATAAAAAAAGCCAGGACAGACATACTACCCTTGAAAGAAAGGGAAGGTGAAGGAGAATGGAACAGGCAAAAAGAAAGATCCGGATATGCCTGATCTGCGTTGTCACGGCAGCCGTCCTTCTGGGGATGGTGTACTATGCCGTATCCAGGAGGCAGAACGTATCGGAGGAAAACGGAACACTTGTCAGCATCCGTATGGAAAAAGGAGGATATGATGAAGGCATCCAGCAGGATTTTGTATATCAAAGGTGAAAAAAACAAAGAACTGACAAAAACGGACGTACTTCTTGGGGACATTCTTTCCATGGAGTGCGCGGATCAGGCTGTGGTGAACCGGATGAAAACGGTACGGCTTTTTCGGGGAGCACCCCAAAGCCGGTATGTGGTTTCCATTCTGGAAGTGATTGCCAAAATCCATGAAAGCGATCCGGGGCTGACCGTGGAGAACCTGGGAGAGACCGATCTGATCATTACAATCGAAGAACAAAAGAAGAAAAAGAAGGTGCTTCCGGTTCTGAAAAGTGTGTTTGTGGTTCTCGTCACGTTTATCGGAGCCGGATTTTCCATTATGTCCTTTAACAATGATGTCAATGTTCCAAAGCTGTTCGACCAGATTTACTTCCTTGTAACAGGTACCAGATCCGATGGATTTGGTGTGCTGGAGCTGACCTACTGCATTGGAATGAGTCTGGGGATTCTGTTGTTTTTTAATCATTTTGGAAAAAAACGGTTTACAGCGGATCCGACACCGATGGAAGTGGAGATGCGTACCTACGAGGAGGAGATTGAGACTACGCTGATAGACGAGTATTCCAGAAAGAAGGAAGAAAAAGATGTGGGCTGAACAATTGGCCCTGGGAATCATTGGATTTGCGTCCGGATCAGTCATTGCAGGCGGGATGTTCTCCTTTCTGATCGGCCTTGGGCTGATTTCCATCTTTGCGGACCGGACTCATACCGGAAAGCAGATTCTTTTGTATGAGGACGCCATCTCACTGGGTGGAATTCTGTTTAATGCCTTTTTTATCTATCAGATCCGGATCCCGGCAGGAGAGGTATTCCTGGGAGTGCTGGGGCTGTTTTCCGGAATCTTTGTGGGGTGCTGGGCCATGGCTCTGGCGGATATTCTGAACGTATTTCCGATCTTTATCCGGAGGCTTGCACTGGTAAAGGCCATACCCTATCTTATCATCGGCCTGTCTCTTGGAAAAACGGCAGGGGCACTTGTCTATTTTCTGGGAAGATGGGGCGCATAAGGAGGAATCAGTTTGAAAGAACCTATCAACAGACAGCAGGAGAAAAAACAGAAAAGTTACGAAGCCTATGTAAAACAAAAGACGCCGGTCCACAATGTATGGAAAAACATGTTCCGGGCATTTGTCACAGGAGGAACGATCTGCACCATAGGACAGGTGATTTCCAATTATGCATCCAGAATGGGCATGGAAGAAGAACTGGCGGGATGCAGTACATCGGTCCTCCTTGTCCTTCTCAGTGTCCTTCTGACTGGATTCGGGCTGTACCCGAAAATCGCAAAGTGGGGAGGCGCAGGCGCGCTTGTTCCCATTACCGGGTTTGCCAATTCCGTGGCTGCCCCGGCCATTGAGTACAAGAAGGAAGGCCAGGTATTTGGAATCGGATGTAAGATTTTTACGATCGCAGGTCCGGTTATTCTGTACGGGATTGTGACCAGCTGGGTGCTGGGGCTTGTGGACGTCACCTATTATCTGGTCTGCAAGACGATGGACCAGAAATTGTTTCAGCCGGTATTTCGGAGGCTGCATATGATTAAATAAGGAATCCCCCGTTCTTCAAGAGAAACGGGGGAGGTTGTGTGGCTGGATCAGGATTCCCAGTTGGATGGCTGGACCGGATATTTGGCACACTGTCTGGCTGCTGCCATGTAGGCATCAATATTTTCAAGAGAAGCCTGGACAGGAATGTCACAGCCAGGCGCAATCGTGAATCCGCAAGGATTATCCCAGCACTTTGCAAAGCATGTTTTGACTGCGGCTGCAATAGTTTCCGGCGTACCCTGCAGGACTTCCAGCGGGTCTACATTTCCCATGATGGAGAGCTTATCACCAATAGTCTCTTTGGCAAATCCGATATCCACGGCACTGTCAATGCTGACGCCGCGGATTCCCATTTCCGGAAATGTTTCCAGAAGCTTTGATGTATCTCCGCAGATGTGAAATCCGGAACCACGGCTGCCCCAGGACTTCCATGTATCCATGACTTTTTTATAATAAGGAATAACGAATTCCCGGAATTGCTTTGGAGACAGCAGTGATGCAGTCGGTTCAGCAAGTCCGATTCCCATCTGATTTTCTACAAATTTTCTTCCCACTTCGATCGTGGCATCCGCTGCAAAGTCCAGTACTTTATGAAGGGATTCAGGATCTTTTCGCATCGCCTTTAAAACAACCTCTGTGCCTGCAAGATTCGCAGCGGTTGTGAATGGACCCATCAGTCCGACTCCGGTAAAGACTTCATCTTCCACCTCTTCCTGTATATAGCGGACTGCGTCAAACGCAATCTGGGCATTGTTGTCATTTTTAAACTCTACTTTGGAAAGATCCAGATTCTTTACATCTTCCAGTGAAGATAACACGGCGTTTTTTACAATCGGGATTCCAAGAGGATCGTAGGTGGATTCCGCACCGAATGCGACCGGAATGCCATCGATCCGGTAGTTTACGCTGAGGCCGTCCTGACCAAAACGGCGGTAGCTTTCGATCAGCCAGTGCGCTCTGGATTTTGCATTGGCGAAAGCTTCTTCATAGGAAGCGCCAAAATTCATCCCGATATAGGGAGAGAAAAGTTTAATCGGCATTCGATCTACCGGCTTTTTGGCGAATAAGGCAAAGGCCCTTTCTTTTGGCGTCATCTG
>CAJFMZ010000059.1 GCA_904393575.1 uncultured Sellimonas sp.
TTGCCTTTTCCATGCCGTGGAGGCTGGAAATACTTGCCCCCATGCAGATCGTTGTATCCACAACACTAAGCGGCGCTACCGCTCCCAGCGTATAGCATCCGATATCTCCGGCTGCGTGCATCTTCAATTTGTTCAGTACATAGAACACGCTTCTGTGGGGACATCCAGGACAGAGGATCGGCGGACGCTGAGGGACGTCTGCCGGCGGGTCCATCCGGACTTCCTCGCCGAGAATGGCTTTGCGGATCATATTGGCGCTGTACTCTCCCTGGATGGTAAAGATTTCCTTCCCGATCACCGGAATGCCCCAGGATTTTACCTGCTCTTCAATCACCGGATCCAGTTCTTCTACCACATATAAGGTCTCTACTTTGGAAGCGAATTCCCGGATCAGTTTCTCCGGCAGCGGATTCACCATGCCAAGCTTCAGTACCGATGCCTGCGGAAGTGCCTCCTTTACATACTGGTACGGAATGCCGCTTGTTATGACTCCGATCCTTGTATCGTTCATCTCGATTCTGTTGATCGTCATCGTATCCGCCGCTGCTTTCAGTTCCAGATTTCTCTTCTCAATCTCTACATGACGGTATTTTGCATTTCCCGGCATCATCACATTTTTCCGGATATTTTTTTCATAAGGCTTATCCGGTACGTCTTCTCTTTCCTGAAGTTCCACAAGGCCCTGAGAATGTGCCAGTCTGGTAGTAATCCGAAAGATGACCGGGCGGTCAAACTGTTCGCTGATCTCAAATCCGGCCTTGACAAATTCTTTTGCCTCTGCACTGTCTGAGGGCTCCAGGACCGGCACTCCTGCCGCCCGCGCAATCATCCGTGTATCCTGCTCATTCTGGGAACTGTAAAGGCCTGGATCATCCGCTACCATAAACAGAAGGCCGCCGTTGACGCCCATATAGGAAACCGTATAGAGCGGGTCAGAAGCCACATTCAGTCCTACATGCTTCATGCAGGCCATGGCCCGTACTCCGGAAATGCTGGCTCCAATAGCCGTCTCCGCAGCCACCTTTTCATTCGGCGCCCACTCTGCATAAAGGTCCTCCCGGTATTTTACGAGGTTTTCACTGATTTCCGTACTCGGTGTTCCAGGGTAAGCCGAGGACACCTTGACCCCGGCTTCATACGCCCCTCTTGCGATCGCTTCGTTCCCAAGCATAATGACTTTCTTTGATTCTGACATTCTATAATCCATCCTTTCGTAAATCCTTGATTCTCTTAGCCTTTCCTTCAAATCTCTGAAGAGAATAAGGGGCAACCAGCCGTATTTCTGTTGCAAGGCCAAGCTGGGATTTCAATCCGGCTTTGATTTTCTTTTCCAGTTCGCTGAGCTTTGCGTAACTGTCAAGCAGTCGGTCGTCAATCAGTTCTACCGTAATGGTCATCACATCCAGCCGGTTCTTTCTCTCCACCAGGATCTCGTAATGCGGACCGATCTCTTCGATTTTAAGAAGCACTTCTTCGATCTGTGTCGGGAACACATTGACGCCCCGGATCACAAGCATATCATCTGCCCTTCCGGAAAGATTTTCCATTCTCACAGTCCTCCTTCCGCATTTGCAAGGCTCATAAAACAGTCTGGTCATATCTCCTGTGCGGTAACGGACAACCGGAAGCGCCTCTTTGCCCAGGCAGGTTACTACCAGCTCTCCCCGCTCTCCCGGCGGCAGGACTTCTTCGGTCTCCGGGTCGATGATCTCCGGTATAAACCAGTCTTCATTCACATGCATACCGCACAGTTCTCTGCACTCTCCTGCGACGCCAGGGCCACACAGCTCGCTCATGCCGTAATTCTGTGTACAGAAGAACTGCTCTCCCCACACATGCCGCATTTCCTCTCTCATTGGTTCTGTCATTCCCTCTCCGCCGAACAGCCCGGTACGAAGGCACAGATCCTTTTCCGGATCCAGTCCCGCCTTGCGAACTTCCTCACCAAGATGCAGTGCATAAGAAGGGGTGGCTACCAAGAGTGTAACACCCATGTCTTTTAAAAACATGATCTGCTTTCTCGTGTTTCCTGATGACATCGGAATGACGGCTGCCCCGATCTTCTCCAGTCCGCCGTGAAGTCCAAGTGCCCCTGTAAATGTTCCGTATCCAAAAGAAAGCTGCACGATGTCATCCGCACAGGCTCCACCCATGCACGCTACTCGTGCCACGTTATTGAGCCACATGTCCAGGTCGTGCTTCGTATATCCGACGACAGTGGGTTTTCCGGTCGTTCCGGAGCTTGCGTGAAACCGGATCAGCTCCTTTTTATCCACTGCAAACAATCCCATCGGATAGTTCTCCCTGAAATCTTTTTTGCTTGTAAACGGCAGTCTCCGAAGATCATCCAGTGATCGGATATCCTCCGGGGAGACTCCTGCCTTCTCCATTTTTGCCCGATAAGGAGCCACACGCCCGTAGATGTAGGAAATCGTCCGTTTCAATTTCTGAAGCTGGAGAGCTTCCAGCTCCTCTCTTGGCAGCGTCTCCTCCTTTGCCCATATCATCTTTTCTTCCTCCTGGTCTGATTAGTTTTGGAAGCCCCTATGCTTCCCCGTTTCTCCCGCGCCTTCCGTACCGCTGTTTTCTTCTTTACGGTACAGAAAAAAAGAGGACCTGCCTCTTTGGCTTGTCCTCTTTAGTATATCATATTCCTTTATTTCTTTAAAGCATTAATCCGTAAAATCAAACAAGGACAACTGATTGGACTCCGGAAGATCCGCAAGCAGTCCCAGCTCCGCCATTTTATCAATCACCGTCTTGCTGGCTTTTGTTCTCTGGCGGAAATCATCCTTGGAAAGATATTTTCCATCCCTGGATGCCTGCTCAACCGCCTCCGCCGCTTTATCTCCCATCCCATCGATGCTGGAGAACGGCGGCATCAGTTTTCCGTCCACAATCCGGAACTTGGTCGCCTTGGCCTCATAGATATCAAGGGGCGTAAATTCCAGCCCGCGGGCATACATTTCCTGCACGATCTTCATATCCTTCATTGTATCCTGTTCTTTCTTGCTCAGGTGATCCTGCCGGCTTTTGTAATCCTGCATATAGTATTCCAGCGTTTCCTTCCCCTGGCACATGATTTCGTAGGAAAATGCATCTGCACGAATTCCAAAATAAGCCGCATAATAAGCAAGCGGATAATTCACCTTGCAGTAAGCGATCCGGTATGCCATCATGACATAGGCGGCCGCATGGGCTTTCGGGAACATGTATTTGATCTTTTTGCAGGACCAGATATACCAGTCCGGCACTCCTGCCTCTTTCATGGCTTCTTCAAATTCAGGCGTCAGTCCCTTTCCCTTCCGCACCTTTTCCATGATGGTAAAAGAAAGCTCACTGTCCATTCCTTTGTTGATCAGATACGTCATGATATCGTCACGGGTACAGATCGCTGTGGAAATTGTTGCCTTTCCCTCCTGGATCAAGGTCTGTGCATTGTTCAGCCAGACATCAGTTCCATGTGAAAGTCCGGAAATCCGGATCAGGTCAGAAAGCGTTTTCGGTTTTGTATCCACTACCATCTGAATAACAAAATCCGTTCCAAACTCCGGTATTCCAAGGCACCCTACCGGGCAGCCGTCAATATCGTCCGGTGTGATGCCAAGGGCCTTTGTATTTGCAAACAAGGACATGACCTGTGGATCATCCAGGGGAATGTTTCTGGCATCAAACACATTATTGACGCCGTCATATTCATTATCCATGGCATCTGAATTGATCAGCTCCTCCAGTGTCTTAATCATTGTAGGATCATCGTGTCCCAGAATATCAAGCTTCAGAAGGTTGTGATCAATGGAATGGTAATCAAAATGCGTTGTAATAATGTCCGTGTTCATATCATTGGCCGGATGCTGTACCGGGGTAAAGGAGTTGATGTCCTCACCGTGAGGAAGAACGATAATTCCTCCCGGATGCTGTCCCGTACTTCTCCGGATTCCCGTACAGCCCTGTACGATCCGGTCGATCTCGCAGTTTCTCTTTCTGCTGCCGCGCTCCTCGTAATAATTTTTTACAAATCCGAATGCTGTCTTGTCTGCCAGCGTACCGATGGTACCCGCCCGGAAGGTCTGTCCCTTCCCGAAAATAACTTCGGTGTACTTGTGCGCATTGCTCTGATAGTCCCCGGAGAAGTTCAAGTCGATATCCGGCTCTTTGTTTCCTTTAAATCCGAGGAAGGTCTCAAACGGAATGTCAAACCCGTCCTTTACAAGAGGATGTCCGCATACCGGACAGTCCTTATCTTTCATATCCCATCCGCAGCCTCCTGCAAAGGCGCGTACTTCCTCCGAATCGAAATCACTATAGTGACAGTTCGGGCAGTAATAATGCGGGCTCAATGGATTGACCTCCGTAATTCCTGCCATAGTGGCGACAAAGGAGGATCCGACCGAACCACGGGAGCCTACCAGATATCCGTCCTCGTTGGATTTCCATACCAGCTTCTGGGCGATAATGTACATGACGGCAAATCCATTGGAAATAATGGAGTGCAGTTCTCTCTCAAGCCGCTCTGTTACAACTTCCGGAAGAGGATCTCCATACATTTCATGGGCCTTTTTATAACAGATATCCCGGAGAGTCTGATCAGAATTTTCAATGACCGGCGGACATTTATCCGGCCTTACCGGAGCGATTTTTTCAATCATATCCGCGATCTTGTTTGGATTTTCGATAACAACCTCATGGGCCTTGGCTGCTCCAAGATAAGAAAACTCTTCCATCATCTCCTCGGTCGTGTGAAGATACAAAGGAGCCTGCTCATCTGCATCCGAGAATCCTTTCCCGGCCATAATAATTCTCCGGTAAACCTCGTCTTCCGGATCCAGAAAATGAACATCGCAGGTGGCAACGACAGGTTTGCAGAATTTCTCTCCCAGTCTTACGATCTTCCGGTTCAGATCCCGCAGATCTTCCTCATTCTTTACATTGGACACTCTGTCGCTTGCGATCATGAACCTGTTGTTGCCGATCGGCTGGATTTCCAGGTAATCATAGAATTCCACCAGCTTTGCGATCTGCTCGTCCGATTTTCCATTCAGAACCGCCTGAAACAGCTCGCCTGCCTCGCAGGCGCTTCCTATAATCAATCCGTCCCTGTGCCGCAGGAACTCGCTTTTCGGGATCCTGGGCATTCTGGAAAAATACTGAAGATGGGACATGGAAATCAACCGGTACAGATTGACCCTTCCGGTCTCATTCTTCGCCAGGATCACCGCATGGTGGGACGGTAGCTTCCGGATGGCGTCCGGATTCATGGAGCCAAACTGATTGAGCTCCTTGAGTGTATAGATCTCCCGGTCTTTGAGCATTTCTACAAACCGTACGAAAATCTCCGCAGTCGCCTGGGCATCGTCCACCGCCCGGTGATGATTTTCCAGTGAAATATTCAACGCTTTTGCTACCACATTCAGCTTATATTTGGAAAGCGTCGGAAGCAGCACCCTGGCAAGGGCAACAGTATCCACCGACACAAATTCTTTTTCTATTTCCTGATATCTGCAGTTCTGTTCTATAAAGCTGACGTCAAATCCAGCATTGTGAGCAACCAGTACTGCATCGCCGACAAACTCCAGGAAATCCGGAAGAACTTCCTCGATTGGTCTGGCATCTACCACCATATCATCCGTAATGCTGGTCAGCTGGGTAATCCGGAATGGTATCGGAATCTTCGGATTGACAAAAGTACTGAACCGTTCTGTAATCACACCCTGCTCTACCTTGACCGCTCCGATCTCGATAATCTTGTCCTGAATCGGACTAAATCCCGTAGTCTCCAGGTCAAATACGACATAGGTATCCTGAAGCGTCTGGTCCTTTGCCCCCTGTGCAATCTCCGTCAGATCATCCACCAGATAGGCTTCCACACCGTAGATGATCTTAAACGGATCCTCCTTGTCCAGTGATTCGATAAAATGATTGGCATCCGGAAATGCCTGGACAACACCATGGTCCGTAATGGCAATGGCCTTATGCCCCCAGTCGTGGGCACGCTTGACGATATCCTTGACCTCCGATACGCCGTCCATATCGCTCATTTTTGTATGACAGTGAAGCTCCACCCGCTTTTCCGGATACAAGTCCTTTCTTTGAACTGTAAAATCGTTGATTTTCCGGATGCCGCTTACCGATCCGATGGTCAGCTCCCCGTCAAACTTGTCAATGACCGTAATCCCCTTGACCTTCAGGAAAGCCCCCTTTTTGATATCCCCCAGCAAGTCCGGAAGCTGATCATTTCTTGCAAACATCTTGACCATAATGGTATCCGTAAAGTCTGTGACCGCAAACATCAGGATCGTCTTTTCATTCCGGATTTCCCGTGTATCAAAACTGATCACCTTTCCCCGGATCGTGATTTCCCCCATCTCTCCGACTACCTGGGCGAGTTCAATCGGCGCATCATCAAAATCACGGCCGTAGATCATATTCGGATCATCTGACTTCCGGAAATCTCTTCTGACAAACGATTTTTTCGTCTCTTTTCCAAATCGTTTTTCAGAAGCCTGTCTGGAAACCGGCTTTTTCTTTTCTTCCTTCGGCTCCTGGCCTTCTGCTTTGGTCTCCTCGGCCTTCTTCCGTTTTTCCTGGCGGAGTGCCTCATTCCTCTCGATGATCTCGTCCACTTCTGCCTGCAGCTGAAGTTCATTGAATTCTAATGCGCTCTTCTTCTTTGGCTTCTGATAAGCCACCTGAATAGAAACCGGCACATGGAACCGCTCATTGAACACTTCGGAAATCAATCCTACAATGGACTCTTTTTTCCCTTCCGCCACAATCGAATTTTGCAGCTTCAGATTCATGACCCCGTCTTCAAACTCATAGTCCGCATGTTCGAACATGCTTTTTTCCACAGCGCTTCTCTGCTCTAATTCCAGAAGAATACTGTCATAATATTCATGCATCAGATTTTCCGGTGTATACTGCTCTGACAACTGATAATTCTCCAGAATCTCCACCTGAATCATTGTCCGGTCAAACAACTGGTGTTTGATCGCGTATTCCAGCTCGTAAATCTTTTTCTTCTGCAGAAGATGCGTGGAAAACAGATACACCCGTATGAAATCTCTTGTTGAATTTGTTGATACCTTTGTAACTCTGACATCTTTCAGCAGGAATTTCATTTCCTCTGAAAGCTTCAGAGTCGGAAACACTTCAAAAAAGTCTTTTCCCATCTTTTCTTATGCCTCAATTCTGATTCCAGTGTAACAGCTCTTCCCGAAGGGCAGGAAGCAGCTCTTCTTCTTTGAGTTTCTTTACAATCTGTCCTTTTTTGATCAGGAGTCCCTCGCCAACTCCGCCGGCAATTCCGATATCGGCTTCCTTTGCCTCGCCCGGACCGTTGACCACACAGCCCATCACCGCTACTTTTACATCATCAAGCGGAATATCCTGAACCATATCTTCCACCTGATTTGCAAGGTGAATCAGATCGATTTTAGTTCTTCCGCAGGTTGGACAGGACACTACTTCGATTCCGCCCTTTCTAAGTCCCAGCGTTCTGAGGATCAGTTTTGCGGATTTGATCTCCTCAAGCGGATCTCCTGTCAAAGAGACGCGAATTGTATTACCGATCCCCTGATACAAAATAATGCCAAGCCCAATGGATGATTTAATATTGCCGGACAGAATCGTCCCTGCCTCTGTAATGCCCACATGAAGCGGGTAGGCGCACTGAGGAGCCAGAAGCTCATGCGCTTTTACGCACATCATGACATCAGAAGCCTTGATACTGACAACCAGATTGTTGTATCCCATCTGTTCGATCATATGTACTTTGTCCACTGCACTTTCTACCAGACCTTCCGCTGTCACGCCTCCGTATTTTTCCACCAGTTCTTTTTCCAGTGATCCGCTGTTGACTCCCACGCGAATCGGAATCTGACGTTCTTTGGCCTTTTCCACTACTTTTCTTACACGGTCCTCACTGCCGATGTTTCCCGGATTGATACGGATTTTATCCGCTCCGTTTTCTATTGCCGCAATGGCAAGGCGGTAATCAAAATGAATGTCCGCCACAAGCGGGATATGAATCCGGCTCTTGATCTCTCTCAGGGCTTCTGCCGCCTCCATGGTCGGGACCGCACACCGGATGATCTCACATCCTGCCCGTTCCAGGGCAAGGATCTGACGGACCGTTGCATCTACATCTTCTGTTTTTGTGTTTGTCATGGACTGAATGGCAACCGGATAACTGCCGCCAATCTTTACATTTCCGATCTGTACTACTTTTGTCTGTCTGCGCAGCATGCTCTTTCCTCCTCCATATGCACAAAATCCCCTCTACCCAAGTCACATGCTGTATCCGTTTCCTGTATAGAGGGGAATGTTTTATTTCTTATCAAATATCATCTGTTCGCCGTATTCACGGTCTGTAAGCGTCAATGTCTGCCGCTCCATGCTGTAATCAAACGAGGTCGTAAACTGTGAAAGCGCCGTATCCAGAGCACTCTCCGACAGCTTTCCGTCACACTGTTTCAGGATCTGGTCAATCCTGCTCTGTTCTGGTGCCTGGATCACCAGTGTCTTCTCTGATTTATCCACCTGACAGTCCAGCGTCACTTCCAGTCCGGACACCTCCTGCAGATGATCAAACTGAAGCTCCACTTTGTCGTCGCTTTGAATAGTCATTGTAATATTGTCATCCTGATACTCCCATGTCCCTGCGATCGGATTCTTTACAAAGGAGCGGATCAGGAAATACGCCGCAACCACAATGATGAGAACAGACGCCGTCCAGATCACAATCCGGAACAAAAAGCTCCTCTCTTTTTCATCATTTTTGGCAATTAACATCTGGATAACCTCCATTTTTTCTTCATTTATTTTAAGTAAATTATAAAATTTTTATTCATACCTGTCAACACGGGATTCTCCCCTCCCGGTTTTGTTGCTTATCGGCACATTTATATCTTATTCCGTTTCATTACGGCACACTTTCTGTTTTCCCACTGTATCTATTGCTAAAATGTAGCCACACTAAAGACAGGAGGCAAGATATGGGGTTTTCAGAAAGACTAAAATTACTGCGTAAAAACGCAGAGGTAACTCAGGATCAACTAGCACAATATCTTCAGGTTTCCCGTTCTACGATTGCAGGATATGAGACGAAAAACCGACAGCCCGATTATGACAAACTGTATATGATTGCGCAGTTTTTTCATGTCAGTACCGATTATCTCATTTCCGGCATAGAATCCCCTCCCATCGAACTGTCCGGATCCGGACCGTCTGTCAATGAACGGATGCTTCAGTACCAGCTCAGAACCGTCTATTCATCCCTGTCCGTACAGTCCAAGAAGGATCTGCTGGAATATGCAAAACTTCTTGCACTAAGAGATCAAAAATAAGGCGGCCGGAATCTCCCGTGAAGTGTAAAAGGAGGAATGATCCATTCCTCCTTTTCTGCTTTCTCTTACTTGTTCATAATTTCATCCAGTGCGTCAAAAAGCTTCTGCATCTCTTCTTTTGTTCCCACTGTAATTCTCAAATACTGTCTGATCTCCGGCTGTTCCCAGTGACGGACATAAATCTGTCTCTCTTTCAGGGCAGAAAAAAGCATGCCGCCATCATACTCCGGATGCTTTGCAAAAATAAAATTTGCGCTGGAGTCCGGAAATTCAAATCCCAGTTCCGCAAGTTTCTTCTTGCTCCATTCTCTCACGGCAATGATCTTCTCTGTCGTCTTCTGAAAATAAGCTCTATCTTCTACCGCTTCTGTCCCGCATACGATTGCAGGCCAGGACATCGTATAGGAATTAAAAGAATACTTGGCATCTTTCAGCCAGCCGATGAGGCGCCTGTTTCCTACAGCAAATCCGATGCGCATTCCCGCCATGGATCTGGATTTGGAAAACGTCTGTGTCACCAGCAGATTGTCATACCGGTGAATCAGAGAAACCGCAGACGGTTTCCCGGCAAAATCAATATATGCCTCGTCCACAATCACGACAACGTTCGGATTACTTTTTAAAATCTCCTCGATGACATCCAGTTCTTCGTAAAGACCGGTTGGAGCATTCGGATTCGGGAAAATGATGCCACCGTTGTCCCTCTTGTAGTCTTCTTTCCTAAGATGCATTTTTTCATCCAGAGGGCAGCATTCGTAAGGGATCCGGTACAGATCAGCCCATACCTTATAAAAAGAATAGGTAATATCCGGGAAGAGAACCGGTTTCCCGGAATTAAAAAATGTCAGGAAGCTCATGGACAGCACATCGTCCGATCCCACACCTACAAAGACCTCTTCCGGGTCCACCTGACAGTACCGCGCCAGGCTCTCTGTCAGCATGCGTACTTCCGGGTCCGGATACAGACGAAGTCTGTCGGCATCCATCGTGCGCAGTGCTTCTGCCACCCCCGGTGCCGGAGGATACGGATTTTCATTGGTATTTAATTTGACCACTTTCTTCTGTGGCTGTTCTCCCGGAACATACGGAGTCACCCGGCGGATATTATCTTCCAGTCTCATAGGCCTACTCCTGTCCGCGGTATTCAGCCGCCAGTTCTTCAAATTTTGGAAGTGCCCGGACAATCGTTTCATACGCTACACAGTACGCAAGCCGGACATATCCAGGACATCCAAAAGAGCTGCCCGGAACCATAAGGATATTGTACTTTTTCGCCCTGGTGCAGAATTCCTTTTCATCCTCCACCGGAGACTTGACAAACAGATAAAATGCTCCTTCCGGCTTAATGCAGGAAAATCCTGCTTTCTTTAAGCCCTCATACAGGGTCTCCCGGTTTCTGTCATAAAATGCAATATCAGCCTTTTCATTCAGGCACCGTGCCACCGCCTTCTGCTGGAGTGTCGGAGCATTGACAAATCCAAGGATCCTGGTAGCGACATTGGCTGCCGAGATAACGTCCTCGCTGTCTTTTACTTCATCCGGAATAACCAGATAACCAATCCGCTCTCCCGGAAGAGAAAGGGATTTGCTGAAAGAATATCCCACAATCGTATTGGCGTAGTACTTCGTCAGAAACGGAACTTCCACATCTCCATATACCAGTTCCCGGTACGGCTCATCGGAAATAAGATAAATGTCCGTGCCATATTCCTGCTGCTTTTCTTCCATAATGGAGGCCATTTTTTTGACCGTGTCTTCTGAGTAAACGACACCGGTTGGATTGTTCGGATTATTGACGATCACAGCTTTTGTCTTTGGAGTGATCTTTTGCGCGAACTCATGAAGCTTCGGCTGGAAAGTCTCTGTATCCGGGGAAATCTCCACCAGAACACCGTCATAGTTGTTGACGTAGCTTCGATACTCGCCAAAATACGGTGCAAACACAATCACTTCATCTCCCGGATTGATCAATGTTTTTAAAATCACATTCAGTCCTCCGGCTGCGCCGACTGTCATTGTAATATTTCTGCCTTCAAAAGAAGTTCCAAACCGCTCGTTCAGATTCTGTGCGACCGCCTCTCTGACATCGGCATACCCCGCATTGCTGTTGGTGTAACCGTGAAGAACTACCGGATCTTCTTCTTTTAAGACATCCATCATTGCTTTTGTCAAAGCCTCCGGAGCCGGGATGTTCGGATTGCCAAGACTGAAATCATATACGTTTTCTGCTCCATAAATCTGTGCAAGCCGGTTTCCTTCCTCAAACATCGCCCGGATTGCGGAACTGTTGGCTACCATTCCTTTCATCTTTTCTGCAATCATTCTGATACCTCCTGTACTTTCGTTACCACTCCTTTTTCAAGAAGCATTGCCGGCTTATA
>CAJFMZ010000060.1 GCA_904393575.1 uncultured Sellimonas sp.
CGGCTCCGGTTTCCTCCCCCGGCTGAAACAACAGTTTCACTGTGCCGCAAAGCTCCTCCTCCATGTCTTTCAGAATTCCAGCAGCTCCCAGCAGCATTGCCACATGGCTGTCATGTCCGCACATATGTCCGCAGCCATTCCGGGAGCAAAAAGAAAGCCCGCTCTCTTCCCGGATAGGAAGCGCATCCATATCTGCTCTCAGAAGAATGCATGGGCTTCCTTTCCCGATGACTGCCGTAATGCCTGTTGCCTTTTTCATCTCCTGGAATCCTGCCTCTATATAATCCGCCGTCATCTTTTCCGAAAGATCTTCCTGACAGAGTTTCCATTCAATATTCATCTCAGACAGCCGCTTCCCGATATAGGAAACTGTTTTGGGAAGATCCATTCCGATCTCCGGATTCTGATGCAGATATCTTCTGTCAATCCTCATCTGCTCTTTTCTGTCCTCTGCCTGTTTTCTGATCTTGTTCATCCGCTCACTACTCCTTCTTCCGATATCGTTCCCGCTGTTGATACGTCACCTTTTATTCTACACGATCCAGGAAAAATGTAAAATGTTTTTTTAACTGACTTTCTTTTCCTGCAAGATCTCTCATTGTACTTTTGTGCTGTACGTGTTATAGTAAAACAAAAAAAGGAGTTCTACAGTATGAAAGTCATTATCTATGGATCTGATATCTGCGGAGACTGCCTCGATACAAAGGCCTATCTGAAAGAACACGCAGACAGTACCGTCCAGTATATTTACTTTGACATTACAAAATCGACTGCCAATCTGAAACGCTTTCTGAAGCTCCGTGACACCCTGGATCTGTTCCAGGAAGTGCGGGAAAAGCATACGATCGGCATCCCTCTTTTCCAGTTTGAAGATGGAACCTACCTGCTCAGCCAGGAAGAAGCTTATAAAAAAATGGGGATCTGAAGATCCCCTCTGCAAAAAACAGACTGTATATGCAGCCTGTTTTTCTTTTATGGGCAGGAAACGGTATCCTGTTCCCCGGTATATACTTTCGCCTTTACATCCTGAACTGCGAGAAGCACAGTTCCAACAAGAAGCGGAAGACAACCCAGCCAGATACTATGGATTCCGTACTGCCGCCACATCAAATATTCCAGCACTACACCTGTGTGGAAACTGACAAGTGTTCCTCCAAAAACGGCTGCCTTTTCGGCCTTCTCTTTCCGGATTTCCCCGTCTTTTCTATATAGGAAATATTCCGTAATGGAAAAAACAGTCTGTTTCAGATTATTGGTAGAAAAGATTGTGGAACTGACATATCCCTTTGCTCCTTTGAAAATGCACCACTGAAAGGCAGTGACAAAAAAGATCGGATACAGTGCGGCCACCGGATCCATGCTTTCCGGCAGGAACCCCACTGTCAGGGCTGCCATTGCATCCAGAAAAACAGCCAGATATTTCAGATTCCACTGCACCTTTTTTATCAAAACAGCGGCGAAAACCATCGCCCCGATATAAATCAACAATGCGGCTGCCCTGATCATCACTTCCCCGGCATTTCTGCCAAGGATATCACAGACAAGCTCAATCATATTGGCAGTCTGGGCCGATCCAAACACCTGCATCCGTGCAAGTATGGCATAGGATCCTGCAATTCCGCCAAATACTGCCATAGCAAAATGAACAGGCAGTTCAAACACATTTTCTTTTTCCACAAGCATACGCCTCCTGACTCCCATTCATTATAAGCACCTTTTTTTCGTTTGTAAAGTCTACAGCCGTCATTTTCTGTCCCAAAATGACAAAGATCCGGGGAGATCTCCTGCACATGACAGGCTCTCCCCGGATCACCGTTCGATTCTTTTAGTCCTTTTTTTCATCAGCTATGGTTTTGATATAGAAGGCCAACATATCTATAAACTCCGCATTAGTCGGAATTTGAGTTATCCTGCATCCTGCAATTTTGCTGAAGCTCTCCGGGCCGCTCTGTCTCCAGCACACTTCTATAGCCGTCCTGATATTTCGCTCTATACTCTGCGGAGTTGTATTCATCCTGTATGCTGCTTCCGGATAAATATTTTTTGTGACATTCAGCATAACGTTGTCATTATCCAGTACGATCTTTACCGCCTCGGCCAGCTGCTGATATCCCTGATATTTGGAAGTCAACCCCAAACTTCTCAATGTTTCATAAATCAGCTGCATGTTTTCCTCCTTCCAGCCTTCCTTATTATCATAACGGCTTTCCCAGGAAACATCCTAAAAAACTACACGAATCGACAAAGCCTTACCAGAAAACGACAAAAATCTACGCTTTTCCCCTCCATCGTTTCAATATTCCGGTGCCTGTTTCGCGTTGACAGCCGCCTGTATGGAACCGCTCAGTTTTTCAGACAGGCAGATCACAGGAACTATCACTTACAATACCAAACTGCATGGTCCACCTCCCATTTTCTAATCCAGATTTTTCAGTACATCCGTCAGATCCACCGAGACAATCCTGTCCACACAGTTCACTGGAATTCCCCGGTAAGCATACGCTCCTGACTCAAAAAGCATATATAGTTTTCCTCCCTGAATACAGATCTGTTCCATCCGGTTCGGCAGAGAAAAACTTTTTATCTCCTCCTTCTTTTTCAGGCTGTATTTTTCCGTCTCCACAACGGCCCTTTCATAGATTCGTAGTTTGGAATCCGCATATCCATATGATTGGGATAAAAACAAGTAATTGCCAAATACTTCCAAGCCCTGGACCTGTGAAAGAATATCTGCCCATTCCTGATCAATGGCTACTTTTCCAAAAAGTTCTCTTTCGCTGTCCATTTCCTCGTATTCCTCTTTATTTCGTTCGTTGAGTTCAAAATTTACGGAATACCGGTTGATGATACTGTCCCCCGAAAGTGAGAAATACCCCGCATAAAGGCTTCCTCCCCGGAATGCCATGAACGAATTCCGAGTAATTCCCTCCAGTACATGCGTTTCCAGAAATGGAAGGGGCTTTTTTGTCTTCTGATACTGATAATTTTCCAGGGCTTCCATGGTATACAGACTCACTGCCGCCTTGCCTTCCAGGGTATCAGATACCCATAGAACCTGATTCCGATTATCATACGCGATGCCGCCTGCATGAGACTGGTTGGGCATAATAATTTCCTTGACAAATCTTCCGGTCTCTTTGTCAATCTGATACAGTACGGAATTATGTCTTTTGGTATGACAGTATGCGCTCACAAAAATCGAATCTTCTGTCACATCCATTCCCTGGGGCGTCATTGATGTACAGATATCCGGCTGTCCTGTCCTGGTGTTTACAGTTCGCGTAGATTTCAATCCAGGAATGACATAGGTTCCAAAATTTCGGTCCTCCGACAGATGCGCTACGATCTCTTCCGTAAAAAACTCATCATATCCGGTCAGAATCCGTCGGATTTCCGCGACTGTATGGACTGCCGGAGAAACATTCGTCCGGTTCAGCATACTGACCGGCTCATTCACACCGCGGTAAACACCAATATAGAACAAAAAACAGCCGGCCAGAAGAATCCACACCACAAGCAGGTTGACCCAGATCCGGACTTTTTTTCTCTTCTTTTTCTTCCATGCTTTCACTTCTTTATTTTAACCACCATTCCAATACTGCCTGAATCTGCTGATCCCAGTACTTCCATTGATGATCCCCTTCTGAGGATGCAGTCACGACCGAATACCCAAGCCGTTTCATCTCTTCCCACATATCCAGATTATTCTGATACAGGAAATCTTCCGTTCCGCACCATGCATATAGCCGCGGTACCGGTCTGTTCTCTTCTTTTAATCTGCCTGCCAGATACTTCAGATCATTTTCCGAGCCTTCTATCTTGTCCAGGTCTCCAAAAATCCCCTCCCAGAATCCTGCAGGCTTTCGTCCTGCCTTTGCATATTCTTCTCTCACTCTTCTTGCCACATCCAACACACCGGACAAAGAAGCCGCTGCTCCAAAAGTTTCCGGTACTCCAAGACCCAGCTTCCACGCGCCGTACCCTCCCATCGAAAGTCCTGCCGCCAGAGTATCCTCCCTTTTTTCCGACATTTGTGGGAAAAACTCCCGACAGATTTTCGGAAGTTCCTCTGAAAAAAATGTCCAGTAAGGAAGGCCGTACGCCGTATTTGTATAAAATCCCAGATCTGCATTCGGCATGACAACCGCAATTCCGTACTCACTGACATACCGTTCAATGGATGTCCTTCTCTGCCATGTTGTCTGATCATCACTCATGCCGTGCAGAAGATAGACGGTCTTATATTTCCCGCTTCCCGCATTTCCTTTCATACCAATTTGATTCGTTGTATTTTGTGGAAGAATCACATCCATATTCATGCTTTTTTCCAGAATTTCCGAAAAAAAATCTACATGCAGTAAAGCCATCGCTGTTCTCCTCCTTTGCTGCGCTTTCTCTGTCTTCTATTATACAGCAAAACAGAAAACGGGGATACAGTCTTTTACTGTATCCCCGAACTATTCTTTCTAGCAGGTTGCCCCGCCCTTTAAATGCTTCTGCGCCGCAAGATTTTCCTGCTTTCTTTCCAGAAGATCATTCGACAGAAGCTGATTTTGTACATTTTCGAATCCGAGCCGTTCAATCGTATCCGCAAATCGTTCTCCTGTGATTCCCTGTTCCCGGAATAACAGAATAGCCTTTTCTACGATATCCAGTACTTCTTCTTCACTTGTAAATACCTTGTCCAGGGCATGTCCGTGAGCGACTTTCTTGCCCCATCTTCCTCCGATATAGACTTTATATCCTTCCAGCTCCGTATGAACTGCTCCAAATGGACATTTTCCGACACAACGTCCGCAGTGATTGCACTGGCCGGCATCAATCCGGATCTTTCCATCTTCCATCCTTGCAACATGGATCGGACAGTTGTTCTCAACCTGGCAGACTTTACATCCCCGGCATTTTTCCAGATCCACAGATGGAACCCTCTGACCGATGATTCCAAGGTCATTCAGATCCGGTTTTACGCAGTTATTCGGGCATCCTCCCACAGCAATTTTAAATTTGTGCGGCAGCTTAACCTGACTGTAGCCGTGATAAAATCTTTCATGGATCACCTCGGAAAGATGGAAAGTATCAATCAGACCATACTGACAGGTCGTTCCTTTACAGGATACCACCGGTCGTACTTTTGATCCGGTTCCGCCGGTTTCAAGGCCTGCATCAGCCAGAAATTCCCGGAGCGGTTCGATGTTTTTATACGGTACTTTCTGAATCTCAATGGTAAGACGGGAAGTCATCGTAATCTCTCCGCTTCCGAATTTCTCCGCTGCCTCCGCAATGACGCGGCTTTCTTCCGCGGTAATTTTCCCGTTTCTTGTGATGACACGGGCGTTAAAGCAGTCTTCCGTCCGTTTGTCCTGGAGGAATCCCAACCCTTTGACTCTTGTGATTTCCTCTGGAGTAACCTTAAACTTTACTCCTTCCACTTTGACATCATTGAAATACTGAGCCCCTTCCAGCACAACCGTGTTGGTATATCCAAAGGCTTTCAGCCTGTTCTGAAGGAAGTAGCTTCTCTTTCCTTTCAGACACACAAGAAGCAGCTTCTCATCTTTCTCCAGTCCATCCACCGGACCATTCACTGATGCAAGATCCACATAAAAGGCGCCGGCAATCTGAGGATTCGGACAGACATCTACTACCTTGTAGCCTTTCGCCTTTCCTGCCGCATATTCCGCCGGGGTCATGCTGACCATCTCTCCGCTGATCTTATTTTCCAGAATGTACGCAGCCTGAACAATCGGATGGATTGCCGTGGAAAACGGCGGTGCATAAGCCAGATCCAGATTTTCCAGATCTTCCAGCCGTGCATCCATTGCCATTGCCGTGGCAGCGATGTCTGTCATCTTGTCTACTGCTCCTGCTCCCAGAACCTGGATACCGAGGAGTTTGTGGGTGGTACGGTCCGCAATCATCTTTGTCGCAAAGGAATCCGCATCCGGATAATAATGTGCCTTATCATCGGTCACTGCAAGCACTGTCTCCACATCATAGCCTGCTTCTGTAGCCTGAGCCTCGGTCAGTCCTGTCCTGCCCACATTCATACCCGGAAGCTTGACAACTCCCGTTCCCAGTACGCCAGGATAGGTCTTCTCTTTTCCTGCAAGGATCTGCGCCAGTGTTCTTCCCTCATAATTTGCGGAAGATCCCATTGCGGACCATTGCGGTTTTCCGGTAATCCTGTTCTTTACTATGACACAGTCCCCGGCCGCGTATACGTCCGGGAGGCTTGTTTTCATCTGTTCATCAACGACAATGGTTCCCCGGTTCATTTCAATTCCGGTATCTTTTAAGAAAGCAGTATTTGGCCGGATTCCGATTGATACAATGACCATATCCGCCAGAACCGTTCCCTGATCCGTCCGGATGCCTGTCGCTTTCTCCTCTCCCAGAATTCCCTGCAATGCCGTACTGGTCTGGATACGAATTCCCTGTTTTTGGAGATGCTTCTTGACATAGGCCGCCATCTCCGGATCCAGTACATTTGGCATAATCTGAGAAGCCATATCAATGACTGTCACTGCAATTCCCTTTGCCTGAAGGTTTTCTGCAATCTCAAGGCCGATAAATCCGCCTCCTGCTACAACGGCACGCTTTACCTGCTGCTTTTCCATGTACTCCCGTACATCATAGGCATCCTTTGGCGTACGCATCTGAAAAACACCCGGAAGTGTAATTCCAGGCACGTCCGGAACAATGGCAGACGCACCGACAGCAAGGATCAGGCGATCATAGGAATAGGTTTCCTCTTCCCCGTTTTCCAAATTTCTGGCGTATACGGTCTTCTTTTCCGGATCAAGGCTTACCGCCTCCCTCTGGGTCAAAACTTTGACACCTGTCAGTCCTGCAAATTTCTCCGGTGTATTGACAATCAGCTCCTCTTCTGTTTCAATCAATCCTCCTACATAATACGGAAGACCACAGCCTGCATAGGAGATTTCCCTGCTTTTGGTAATCAGGAGCACCTCTGCACTGCGGTCTTCTCTTTTCAGTTTTGCGGCTGCTTTGGTTCCTGCCGCAACTCCTCCGATCACGAGTGTTCTCATTTCTTCTTTTCCTCCTGTAGATGAATGCTCTGTATGTTACATCTCTACATTTATTATATACCTGAATCACCCTCGTGATATATTATGATTTCTAATTATACTATAAATTTTTCTTATGATTCTTTCTCCGGAGCATCAGACGCTCAGTTTTTCATCTGCAATCCATCCTGTCAGAAGAAATGCCAGTATTGTCATAATCAGATAGAACACGAAATCAAACGGTTTGATTCCGCCCATTCCACTCAGCGGCGCCATGTCGATCAAAGAATCCAGGAGAACATAAATCCGTTCGATGACAAAATTGATCAGGAAAAATACAACCACCGCAATGATTCCTCCGAATCTGGCGTTTAGAAGGACAGTCCGTGTCAGAATAATTGCAAGGAATCCTACCACCATCACATTAATCCAGCTGATCAGGAGCAGCAGGCAGACTCCAAAGAATACGCCCCAGTCTACATTGCTGTGGGTAGCCTCTTCGAAAAAACGTCCGAGTCCTCTTAATAATTCTCCAAGGCTTCCCTCACTGGCTGCTGTTACTGTCACTGTAACCACACCGGTAATGAAAAAAGCCAGGAAAATAAAAACCATCTGAAGAATGCCGGCAAGGACCTTGGCTCCCAGAATTTCATATGTGGA
Organism: uncultured Sellimonas sp.; assembly: GCA_904393575.1. Lineage (GTDB taxonomy): Bacteria > Bacillota > Clostridia > Lachnospirales > Lachnospiraceae > Sellimonas. Next base: position 7,689 of record CAJFMZ010000060.1, read on the forward strand.
ATGCGGCACCATCCAAAGCATGTAGCTCTGTTTGGTCTTCAGATCCCGATTTAGAATTACAAGATTCTCAATTCCTGCATAAAAAATCCCAAATATTCCTGCAAATGTGATAATCAGAATGCTGACTGCCACAACAGTATCACGTTTGATAAGCATTCCTGCCGCAAAAAGCAGAATGAATGCAACCAGGCATGCAAGTATCAGTATTCTCGTTGTTCTCTGTTTTCTCCATTCATATTTAATCAGTTTTCCCATTTTCTCTCCCCCCTTACATCAATTCACGATACAAATCCGCTGCGCTTCTTCCAGATCTCATGCGTTCTTCTTCTACATCACACTCATAGATGATTCTTCCCTCTTTCATAAAAACAGCATGGTCGATGAAAGATTCGATTTCCTCAATCAAATGTGTGGAAATGATCACTGCATTCTTCTCGCTGACCGTTGTCAGCACAACATCGATAATTTCTTCCCTTGCTTTCAAATCAATGCCATTTAACGGCTCATCCAGCATGTAAAGCATGGCGTTTCTGGAAAGTGTAGCAATCACCTTTAGCTTCGCCATCATACCGGTGGAAATCTCCCGCATTTTCATCTCCTCCGAAAGTCCCACCTTTGCAACCAGAGTGTGGAATTTCTCCTGGTCAAATTCGGTAAAGAAATCATTGTAATAGTCCCCTACCATCCCGATATTCATGAAATCATAGTAAAACGGTTCTGTTGACATATAGGCTACCTTATCTTTCGCCCGATAATTCCATGGAGCTCCGTCAAAAATCACTTCTCCCTGGGTCGGTTTAATAAATCCTGTCATCATTTTCATCCAGGTCGTCTTACCGCTTCCGTTTGGTCCAAGCAGGCCATATATGGATCCTCCCCGGATCTTTAGCGAGACATCGTTTACCGCTTTCTTTCCTCTGTACGATTTCGTCAGTTTTCTGCTCTCCGCAATCATGCTGTTTCCTCCTCATCAAATTCTTCAATTTTAGATATAATTTCTTTTCTGCTAAATCCCAGATCCTGCATCTCTTTTAAAAAGCCGCTCAGCAACGCATCTGCCATCTCTTTTCTTAACTCTTCCTGCATTTTCTCGTCCTCCGTAATAAATGTACCCAGTCCCCGTTTTGTATAACAATAGCCTTCTGCTTCCATTTCCTTATAAATCCTGGCCGCTGTATTCGGATTGACTTTGTACAGTACAGCCAGTTCCCGGTTAGACGGGAGTTTCTCTCCAGGGTGGAGCTGCCGGCGTACGATGCGCTTTTTCAAATCTCTTATGACCTGCATATAAATTGGTATTTCCACATTGTAATCCATGCTGTTTCCTCCTCTCTGTATTACTGAACTAGTTAAATAGTACACTAGTATTTTAACTCTGTCAATAAAGGAAGCATCATCTTTCGTTTTTCTTAATAATCTTCATGATTCCGCAAAAAAATCCGGCCCTGTGTTTCTTCTATCAGAAACGCAGAGCCGGACCCTGTTCTTTTTATTAAAATGCATATAGCCAGTTTGCCTTCTTATAATAAATGAGAAATGCAATGGAACTCAATGTCCATGTCAGCGGATAGATCCAGTAGACAACGGCGATGGACGGAATCAGGAACGATACGCCTGTCAGAACCGTTACCCTGATGACACACCAGAATATCATCATGACGATCATAGGGACAACTGATTTCCCCGCTCCTCTGAGCACCGCCGCTATCGAATGGGAGTATGCCAGCAGGAAGTAGAACAATGCGGACGTTCTTGCTCTTTGTGTGCCAAACAGGATCACTTCCGGTGTCCGGTCAAAGGCTGCGACAAAGACCGGAGCAGCAAGAAAGATAATAACACCGATGATCTCTGCCAGAATCATGGCGCAGGCAATACCAAATCTTGCCCCTTTCTTCGTGCGGTCATAGTTTTTCGCTCCCAGATTCTGACTCACAAAAGTAGTAAGTGCCATTGTGAAGCTGGTGATCGGCAGAAAGCCAAATCCTTCGATTTTTGAGTAAGCTCCACATCCGGCCATCGCCATTTCTCCAAAAGAATTGATATTGGACTGTACCACAACGTTCGCAATCGCAATAATGGAATTCTGGAAACCGGAAGGAAGACCGAACTGAATCACCTGCTTGAGAATGTCCCACTCGAACCGGATTCTCCGCAGGTTCAGCCTGTATTCAGCTTTGGCACGCATCAGCTGAATCATGCAGAGCACTGCACTGACCACCTGAGAAATATCCGTAGCAAAGGCGGCTCCTCCTACTCCCATATTGAAGACTGTAATAAATACAATATCGAGAACCACATTGATAATGGAGGACAAAATCAGATAGTAGAGTGGATGTTTACTGTCTCCTACTGCCTGAAGAATTCCTACAAACATATTATACATGACAAATCCTGCGGATCCCATGAAGTAAACCCGGAAGTATTCCGTTGATTCCGGCATGACATTGGCCGGTGTCTGCATCCAGACAAGAATCTGCGGAGCAAAGAATACTCCTACAACAGTAAGGACAATGCTTGCCACAATTCCAAAAGCTACTGTCGTATGAACCGCCTTCTCCACGTTCTCCTGATCTCTTGCTCCGAAGTAACGCGCAATCACCACTCCCGCTCCAAGTGCAATTCCGTTAAAAAAACCAATCATCAGATAGATCAGATTCCCTGATGAGCTCACCGCGGCCAGTGCGTTACTTCCCAGGAAGTTTCCGACAATCAGCGAATCCGCTGTATTGTACATCTGCTGAAACAGGTTTCCCAGAAAAATCGGCACTGCAAAAAATGTAATTTTTTTCCAGATCGATCCTTCCGTCATCAATGTGGCGGAATCACTCTCTTTCATACCATCATTCCCCTTTCTCTTTCCATATTCTTTCGTACGCCTGATATTTCTCTTCCATCTCGGCGCGTCCGGCTTTCGGCAGATGTGGAATGGCCTTTCTCAGACTTTCAAGCGTCTCCTTCAATGCCTCCCAGTCCTCCTTTGCCTTCAGCGCTTCTGCCTCCCATACAAGATAATACGCCTCCTCCTCCGGCCGTTTTTTCATGCAACGCAGCAGTTCCAGTGCCTTGTCATATTCTCCCGTCTGGCAAAGCGAAATCGGCAGATAAATCTGAAGTGTCGGCGTCATACTTTCCCAACGTCTTTTGGCTCTTGTGTAGTAACACAGGAAAAAGGCAGTGATCTCCTGACTTTGCCCTTTCTCCACAAGTTCTGACAGAATCCTTGCCGTATGGATGCCATCTCTTCCGCAAAGCCACGCAAACCCTGCTGCAACAACCAGCCCCAAAGCCCAGATCTGCCAGTCCCCTCTGAAATTTGCGGCCAGTCCGGCAATCAGTCCCGCAGCCAGAAGTCCGAGGCACCATCGAAGCTCCCAGATCTGCATCTTCAAAAGCAGGGTCCTCTGCACCTGCTCATCGATCTGGTCCTCTTTGGTAATCTGATTCTGCTCGCGGCATTCCAAAAACAGCTTCCTCAGCGTTTCTTTCATCTGCTCTTCCTGCAGCCGCCTGCTTTTTCTGCTAAAAAGGCTCTGCCAGACAAAAACCAGGACCGCACACAGTACAATTCCGGCAGTTCGAAGCTGAACAGCCATTTCCTGATACCGGTAGACATAAAAGGTCACCCCAATGGAGACAAGTGCCGCACTCCCTTCCGCAAGCGCCATCTTCCAGATTTTGTATTCTTTTTCTCTGTCCTTTCCGAAGGCTCTCACAAATGCGGTCAGGAAAAACAGAGCGGCACATCCTCCTGCGAAATCTGCGTAAAGTCCTTCCCGTCTTGCCCCATACCGCAAGAGCAGGATCCCTCCTTCAAATAGCAGCATTCCCGCAAGAAACACCGACAGAATGCAAAGCAATCTCCAAATTTTTCTCGTCATCTTGTCCTCCTATCCTGCTTCCTGCAACGAATCTGTGATTTCTTTTTCAAACGTAAACTGTTCTCCATCCTCGGACCGGAACAATGCTTTGATCAGATTTCCCTGATCCGTATAATCTCCATCGTCCCCCTGCCCAACGACCATATAATAA
>CAJFMZ010000061.1 GCA_904393575.1 uncultured Sellimonas sp.
ATGATGTTAGGAACAACCATCATACTGTTAAAGCAGTCCGCCATATTCCATACAAGGTCAACCTGTGCAAGAGAACCAAGTACGACACAGACACAGACAAGTACAGAATAAAACTTGACAGCTTTTGGTCCGAACAGATACTTGATGTTCGCTTCACCGAAGAAATACCATCCGATAATCGTAGAGGATGCGAAGAAGAACATACAGATCGCAATGAAGATTTCACCGAATTTTCCATATACAAGAGAATATGCAAACTGGCTGAGTGCCGCGCCCGTATATCCTCCGTCTACTACTGCATAGGACTCCGGAAGTGCTCTCGTTGTAACGATAACAAGGGCTGTCATGGTAAGAACAACGAACGTATCAATAAACACACCGATCATTGCCACAAATCCCTGCTGTACCGGATGGTCTACTTTTGCAACCGCATGTGCGTGAGGTGTAGATCCCATACCAGCCTCATTGGAGAAGAGTCCTCTGGCAATTCCTTTTGTCACCGCAATCTTGACGGTAGCGCCGATTGCACCGCCTGCAATTGCCTTTGGAGCAAAGGCCCCGACAAAGATTTCGTAGAATGCTGTAGGAATGTTTCTCCAGTTCCAGAAAATGATAATTAAGGATCCGACAATGTAAAGTGCCGCCATAAACGGAACCATCAGTTCTGTAACTTTTGCGATACGAGCCATTCCGCCTGTAAAGATAAACAGACAGATCACTGCTACAACCACACCGGTAATCCACTGAGGAATGCCAAATGCTGTGTGGAAAGAAGATGCGATGGAGTTGGACTGTACCGCATTTCCCATAAACCCAAGAGCAAAGATCAAAAGAACCGCAAAGATCGCTGCAAGCACTTTTCCGAATGTTCCTTTAAAAGCTGCCCGGATGTAGTATACAGGACCGCCGGTAACTACGCCGTCGCTTCCCACTTTCTTATATTTCTGTGCCATAATGGCTTCGCAGTAGATGGTCGCCATCCCAAGGAAGGCAGCTACCCACATCCAGAAGATCGCTCCCGGACCTCCGGCTGCAATCGCAGTTGCCGCGCCGGCAATATTACCGGTACCTACCTGAGCGGCAATCGCTGTTGCAAGCGCCTGGAAGGAACTCATTCCGTCCTTTCCCGCTTCGCCCTTTTTCGAGAAAAGGCCTCCGAATGTTCTTCGCATGCCCTCTCCGAAACCGCGGACCTGAATAAATCCGGTTCTGAAGGAGAACCAGATTCCTCCAAGAACAAGCGCTACAATCAGGATGTAATTTGACAGATAGTTTTGAATAGTCAGTACGATGTTGTTTAATGTTTCCATAACAACCCCTCCTTTAACCCTATAGATGTTTTGAATATTTTTTCCTGACATATTTATAATAGCATTTTTCATCTTATTTTACAATAATTTAATTCTTTTTATAGTTTTTTTGCCTATTTCCGACAATTTTTATACTTTTCGCAATGGCATGAATACAAAAAGAAAGGCGGAAAGCCTTATTCTGAAATGCTCTCCGCCTTTGTGTAAATATGCATGTCCCGCGATGTTTTCTGGTTTTTATGCATATTGCTATTTTTTTATCACATAGTTCTATACGTTGATCTCCGCCTTCATTCCCAGCTCATCTTTGTGCTGATCCAGAACCGGGCGCACTACATTCGCAAGGAATGCATCCACTTGTTCTTTCGCGCGTCCTGTATACCGTGCCGGCTCCATTGTTTTCTGGAGCTCTTCCAAAGTCAGATTAAATGCCGGATCTGCAGCGATCAGCTCCAGAAGATTGTTGTCAAGTCCTTTTTCCTTCACATTCTTTCCGGCTTCCATGGACAGTTCACGGATCCTTTCATGCAGTTCCTGTCGGTCACCGCCTGCTTTTACCGCATCCATCATGATATTTTCCGTTGCCATGAACGGAAGCTCCGCCATGAGATGCTTTTCAATGACTTTCGGATAAACCACAAGCCCGTCAACCACATTCAGGCAGAGATCCAGGATGCCGTCGATTGCAAGGAATCCCTCCGGAATGGAAAGACGCTTGTTTGCAGAATCATCCAGAGTCCGTTCAAACCACTGCGTTGCAGACGTAATCGCCGGATTCAATGCATCAATCATCACATATCTGGAAAGGGAAGCAATTCGTTCGCTTCTCATCGGGTTTCTCTTATAAGCCATCGCAGAGGATCCGATCTGATTTTTTTCAAATGGTTCTTCCACTTCTTTCAGATGCTGAAGAAGCCGGATATCGTTGGACATCTTATGTGCGCTGGCAGCGATTCCCGCAAGAATATTCAGCACTCGTGTATCCACCTTTCTGGAATACGTCTGTCCGGAAACCGGATAGCAGGAAGAAAATCCCATCTTTTTGGCAATCATCGGATCGATTTTATCGATCGTTTCCTGGTCACCGTCAAAGAGCTCCAGGAAGCTTGCCTGTGTTCCAGTTGTTCCTTTAGAGCCGAGAAGCTTTAAGGTCCCGCTTACATATTCCAGATCTTCCAGATCCATCATAAACTCCTGTAGCCAGAGGGTCGCTCTCTTTCCGACTGTGGTCGGCTGCGCCGGCTGAAAATGAGTAAACGCAAGGGTCGGCTGTGCTTTATACTTATCTGCAAAGCGTGCCAGCTCATCGATGACGTTGATCAGTTTCTTTTTCACAAGCTTCAGCGCTTCTGACATCACAATGATATCCGTATTGTCTCCAACATAACAAGACGTTGCTCCCAGATGAATGATCCCCTTTGCCTTTGGGCACTGCTGGCCGTATGCGTATACATGGGACATTACATCATGGCGTACCAGCTTTTCCCTTTCTTTTGCCACGTCATAGTTAATGTCATCCGCATGTGCCTTGAGTTCTGCAATCTGTTCCTCTGTAATTGGAAGTCCCAGCTCTTTTTCTGTTTCCGCCAAAGCAATCCAAAGCTTTCTCCAGGTACGGAATTTCATATCCGGAGAAAAAATATACTGCATTTCTTTACTTGCATACCGTTCTGATAATGGGCTCTGATATCTGTCGTTCAATTTTCCATGCTCCTTTTCTTAATTTCCGGCCGGTTTGTACGGCCTTGTGCATTCCTACTATACTACAGCCGAAATGGAAACGCAATATCATACCGGACTATAAATAACGTCGGTATTGGTGTTTCCACTTCTCAAGGGTCTCCGGCACTGCTTCCTCCTCTGCCAGATCTGTTCCCTTTTCCTCTTCCATGTTCCGGATCTGTTCATCGATTCCGGCATAAGACGGGTCTGAATTCAGAAGTTTCTCATACTCCTCTTCCTGCATAAATCTGGAACAGGCGTAAAGATATGCCGTCAGCATGGTTTCATCGCCGCAGATGTCATATGCCTGTTTATACATAGCTGCCGCCTGTTCATATAGAAGCTCACGGCCGTAAGCCGCTCCGAGACATCCATATACTTTACCGTAAAACCTATCTCCTACCGTCTCATCCCGTTCATCCTGGAGAATCGAAAGATAGACCAGAATAGCAGACTCATATTCTCCGCTTTCCAGCAGATTATCGGCTTTATACTTTCTGCGCTCAATCTCTTTTTGATCCTTCAGTCTATCCAGTACATTCCGGATATGCTCCATCTCCGGCCCGGAATATATTTTCGCATATTCCAGAATCCGAAGCACAAACTGTTCAATCGTACCGTTTTTCTGAATCAGCTCCAGGAGTTCTCCTGCAAGATCTCTCATATCCAGTTCGGAATAAAGCCACTTGCAGATCTTCTCATTCATAATCGTATAATCAATCAGATACAGATTGTTGCAGAGATAATAGCACAGCTCTTCTATTGTATAAATTTTTCTGTGAATCCTTGTAATCTTGTATGGCTGTGAAGCCTTTTTATTATGACAAAGAATTAAACTGCCCATTTGTACCTCCCAGATGAATTATTTTCTCTACTTTGAAATCCGTAGCCGGGAAAAACTCTCCAAACCCTGCATCTCTGAAACTCAAGCGGCAGGTGCGCTCATCATCGAATTCCGTCCGCACAATCAACTTCATGGAATATTCTTTTCTCTTCGGCATACCTGCAAAAGACACGGTTTCCACGCTCCACTGACCTGTTGCCAGGGACTCAATATGCACCTCGATATCCTCGGTATTTTCAAGGAGCACTTCCCATTCATGCGTATCTTCGTACCAGTGTGTCCCGAATTCTACAATCGGATACCAGACGTCCTCCCCGTCAATCCTCATCTTCAGACAGATCTGTTCCATCAGCTTCGTTTCATCCAGATAAGTCGGAACATCCAGGGAATCGGAACGCTTCTTGAGTCCACAGTAACATGCACCCTTGCTGTAAAGGTTGTTTCCGATGAATGCTCTGCGTCCATTGCACAATACCTTCTGGGAATTCGGATACCAGTTGTTTTCAAATCCTTCTCCGGTCAGATAAACGGAGGAAACATGCTTTTTGTTAAAGACTCCCTGGATAAAATGCCGGAACCGTTCATCCGCATTTCTGGCCTTGTCTACATTGAGAACCGGATAGACCGCTTTCAGCTCTTCCATCTGAGCTTCCGCCACCTTTTCTACGCTGACAAAACTTTCTTTTTCTCTCCGGTAGTCCGTATTCAGCTGTTTGAGCATATAAGCTTCGATTTTCTCCCTGTCACAGTAAAACAGGGCCGACTCATACTGCCAGAGCTCTTTTGGCTGATACAGCATATAATAGCAAAAGCTCTCTCTATAATCCATGGCGTAAACCCGGTCCGGATCCACTCCAGCCTGGACACATGCTGTTCTCAGGAAGGTCCGGATCTCCTGGTCAATCCACGGCACAGTAATCGTCACGAAAGCCACTTCCTTCTTTCGGAATGTCTGAAGAGTCAGCTCAATAAACCGTCCCAGAAGCCATCTGGCCTCGTAGACTGTCCCGTCCTTTTCGATTTTTTCATTTCTCTGCGCTTTCCGGTAAAGGTCTGAGACCACCCAGCCCTTCTCCATCATCGCCGCCCTTTGAGCCTCGCGCCCAAACATCCAGGCCTCTTTGTAATGTCCTACCATCAACGGAATCTGGTAATTGTCAGCAGCCACTTCCAGTGTCTTCAGCTCGTGCTTTTCTTCATCATAATAGCTGATCTGGCATCCATTTTCATTCAGGTCGTATCCGATGATATATCCACAGTTTTCCATCCTGATCCCTCTCCCTTTTCTAGTATAGCATAAACAGCTCCTGCGACAGCTTTTTCTCGCGGCTGTATTCATTCATGGCCTGCTTTAACGCTTCTTTCGTAAGCTCTGACATGTCGTCAAGACGTCCGTAAGTTCCAACGGCAGGGATTTCATCTTCCAGCCGGAATGTCTGCTTATCCGATACCGATGTACTGCCATCCCGTTTCATCTCTTTAAAATAATACTCCAGGACCTCATCACTGTACAAAACGAAGGTTCTCGCATGGATGTCTTCATAGACAGCCGGCATAATTTCCTTTTGATACGGCTGTTCATTGTCTGGATCTTTGGCTTTTCGTATTTTATATTCAATCACAACCTGACTTCCTTTTTTGGCCCTGTATTCGATGATGCTCTTATCATAAAGCATCACTTCCCGGAGCCATGCTTTCGGATACTTCAGACAGAAAGAAAAGACAGACTGCTTTTCACACAGTTCCCGTAAGAAGCGTTTTAAGAGTACTTCTGAAGCATTGCCAAAATCATGTTCGGAATAGTATTTCAGATAAGCTATCCTGCAGATTTCCGGCAGCTGCTCTCTTCCTTCCTCTTCTTTCTCGACAATCTGCCAGATGGACTCGTCTGTCTGACGGTCTCTCATCAGGTATTCTCTGGAAATATAAGCCAAGTATGCTCTTTTCAGACGGAAGTACGTGTTTCCGCTGTAATAATAGTCGCAGAAAATTTCCTCTTCTCCAAAGATAGTTTCGGAAAAGACCATCTGTGTGATAATCCGTTCGGCAATCTTATCGGAAGCAATGCCCTCCTCTTTGGCTACTTTCCATACCTGTTTCATATTTCTGGTGGCTCCACAGTAATACATGGCAAGGTACGTCAGTGTAGTACGGTCGTAATGGCCTTTCTGGAACAGCAGGAAGCAAAGCTCCAGAAGGGTCTCCTCTTCCTCATATCCATCTTCCTCTATTTTTTTCGTACAGAGATCAAAAATTTCTTCATCTGCGAACAGTTCCATCCCATGTTTCTGAATATTCTCAAAAGAAAGTTCCGGAACCGGCACTTCTTCCTCCTGTTTTTCCGGCTTCTTCTCAAACTGTTTACAAAGCTCTACAAAGCGCATTTCGTAAAACAGCCTGGTCGTTTCATATGGAATGGAATCCGTATAATGACGGCCGTCCATGGACTCCCAGATAATTCTGGAGTCTTTGTCATAAAGGAAAATCATGGCCTTTCCATCTACAACACCAACCCTCTGACGAATCTCTCCGTCTTCCTCGATCACCATCACTGATTTCATAAACGGCAGGCTGGTCTTGACTTCATAGGCATGACAAAGATCATTCAAAGCTTCCAGGCGCTCTTTCGTCATTTTCTCTTCGGTACAGAATTTCTTGTAGATAATCCGAAGCGGTTCGTTGATATGGCGTTTCAAAAGCTGCTCCCAGGCAAATTCCTCCATCTTGTCCCGGTAATAGGAGTAGATTTCTCCGGACTCTTCCTGAAATTGTATGATGTTCGCATAGAGAAAGGCTGTCTTTTCATAAGTAAGTGTATTTCCATGCATGAAATACAGACAGACCGCTTTCGGAAGAGGCTCTTTGACACGATCCTCTTCGATTGTCATCATATAATACTCGTACAGCTGTACGATTTTCATCTCCTGCTCTACCGCAAGCTCATACCACTTGAAATATTCAGACCGGATCTGATTTCCTTTGATCAGAAGGGTACAGATCGATGTCAGCACCATCGGATCCGGGTAATCATCGTAAAGTCTTTCCAGAAGCCGGAACAGGTGTCTGTCAAACTTTTTCTGCTGACCTGCAAGATTGGCCGTATAAAGCGCCAGCTCCCTCGTAAAAAGCCCATACCTGGATCCAAAGCTGAGAACCTGAATTTCAAACGTGCCGAGCTTTTTCAGGCAGACCGGATCCTCCCGGTAACATTTAAAGGCCTGCAGATACAACAATGTATGTCCGAATTTTTCTGAATAAAAATGCTTCTCCAGAGCAGCAAGCCTTCTGGTAATGTTCTTATATTCCGGATCGATATCAACCAGCATGCACAGGACACCCCACATCGATGGATGCTTACTGTATGCTTTCCGCAGCTCTTCTGTAACATGCTCCGTATGACTGGCATTCTTTTTCAGCAGTGCCGTCAGATAAAGATAATAGGTCGTATTTTCCGGACGTTTCATCATGTCAAACCGTCCATAATTATACTGTTCAATAATTTCGGCTGCCCGCTCCGTCTGCCCGCTTTCCAGGTAGGCATGGGCTTTGACAAGAGAGCAGAAGGATGCGTCTCTTCCCAGATTCTCCATCTGTCCAGCCAGCTGGACTGTATCGTCCGCCCAGCTTAAGAGGTCACTTTTCCCGGTGATACACGAAAAATATCCCTTCACAATCTGTGTCATGTAGAATGTCTGCTCGTGCTTCGGTGTATGTACTCCCTCCCTTGTCACTTCAATTTCATAGACGACCTGCTCATATGGTGTCGTAAAGACAATCCGTCCGAAGTTTCTTCCGGCATGAAGGACCTGTGGCGTGATCACATAATGGAATCCGAACGTGTTCCCGACAAAATCATCGGTAGTAAACTCTTTCTGCGTAATCTGGATAAAGTTTCCCTCCACAGAAGCACGGATCGGCATATACCCCCATGTATTCTTGGTGATAATAATATTCTCTCTGACAGCCTCATTTGGATGTTCGAATTTCTTCACATATTCAGACAGTGAAAGAAACAGACATTCCTTCTGTTTGATTCCCACAAGGAACTCCTCCACAGCCTGCTCGCCCAGAGACCATTTCCTCATATTATTGTAAAGAGCCACCACCCGTGGATTTTCGTACCGGAGGATCTCATAAAAGCTCATGGACCGGAACAGTCTCCGCGCTTCCATAAAATCCTTCATTGCCAGGAGTTTGAAATCCTTCATATTCTGTACCTTGCCGTGAGAGGTCATCAGGTACGGCCGTTCAATCACCGCGGTAAAGGCGATCTCGTACTCTCCTCCATTACATACAACCGTAAACGTCCCGTTTTCTACATATCCGGGCTCCAGTCCTTCCGTATCATAAGTAAAGGAAATCTCCACCGGATTCCCCTCAAATCCACTCTCATTCATATGAATACGGAACGAAGATGTATAGACAAGTCCTCGTACCGGTGAATCTTTTCTGTTTTCAATCGTGAAACTCCCCTGATAGGTCTCCCCTTCGCCAATTAACAGCACCAGATTCGTCTCCGAAAACCTTACATCCGGCTGTTCTTTGCTAAAATCCCCATTTGAAAAGCGTTTAATCTTATTTTTCAAGCCTTCCACCTCTTGCATTGCATTTTTTATCAGATATACTATAATTGAAATTATACCATTATTCCCCTTCATATGGCAATGCCTGTGCAAAATTTATCAAAAATTGTCATAAAAGTCTACACAACAGGAGGTCATTTACTATGAGTCAAACACCAGCTTTTCATGGGAGCGATCTGGAACGGGTTGCCAGCTATTATCATCTGCCAAAGGATGAAATCATCTGTTTTTCTGCAAATGTAAATCCCCTTGGATTTCCAGAGCATACCGCCGGACTGGTCTGTCAGCATTTTTCTGAATTGATGACCCACTACCCGGACCGCGACTACTCCGGGCTGAAAAAGGCAGTCGGGGATTACTGCCATGTTCCGCCGGAATATGTTCTTGTCGGAAACGGTTCTACCGAACTGATCTCTCTACTGATTCAGTATTCCGGCAAAAAGAAAGCCGTCCAGGCAGGTCCATCCTACTCAGAATACGAGCGGGAGCTTCGCCTGGCCGGAATCTCTTATACAACCTGGTTTCCCAAAAAGGAGTCACTGTTCCGGCCGGATGTGGGGGAACTACTCTCGTTTCTGACCAGCTGCGGAGCTGATTTTCTGATTTTATGCAATCCGAATAACCCGACCGCCTGTGCTCTTTCAACCGATGAGATTTCCGTGCTCTTACAGGGCTGTCTGGAACGCGGCGTTTTCGTCATGATCGATGAAACCTATGCGGAATTTGCCGACAGAGAGGTGTCTGCCATGCCATTGACCGCTTCTTTTCCAAATCTGATGGTCATCCGTGGTATTTCCAAATTTTTTGCTGCTCCAGGACTCCGTCTTGGATACGGCGCGTCCGGCAGCCATGATTTCCTCGATCATGTAAAAAAATACCAGAATCCATGGAGTGTCAACAGTGTTGCGGCTTTTGCAGGAGAACATCTGTTTTTCGAGAAGGAGTTTATCGCTAAATCAAAAGCCCTCATATCCGGCGAGCGTGCTCGCATGATACAAGGACTTTCTAAGATTCCATCACTTTTTGTCTATCCAAGCGACAGCAATTTTCTGTTGGTTGAAATTCTGGACTCTTCGGTTACGGCATCGGATCTTTTCGATCATCTGATCCGTCAGAAGTTGATGATCCGTGACTGTTCTTCTTTTGAAGGACTGGGAAACCGGTTTTTCCGGTTCTGCCTGATGCTGCCGGAACAGAATTCTCTGCTTCTGGAGGCAGTCCACAGTTTCTTTTCAGGCAAAAGCTAAGTCTGGAAAAGCCGGCTCCCATGCCGGCTTATTTTTTTAAAATAAGGGCGATAAAGACGATATCTTCTTCTCCGTTATTCACAAGTCCGTGTCCTTCCCCGTCCGGGCAGAATGTCACATCTCCCGCGGAGATCTCCCGCTTCGTCCCATTTTCATTGTAGATGCCCGTTCCTTTCAAAAGATAGTAGGTCTCCGTCTCCCCATGATGTTCATGATATCCAAGTTCACATCCAGGTCTGATCGTCACCTCACTGAACATTCCGCATCCGGCGCCTAACTGTTCTCCCTTGATCAGCGCCTCTTTCAGGATATATCCGGCTCCGCCGGATGCGTGCTCTGCCTTCTGGACTTCTCGTTCTTCCTTATGTGTAATCATCATTAGCCCTCCTTTTGCTTCTTTCAAAAACTGGCTTTATCATAGCACAAACACATCCTGTTTGCAATTACGAGGCCTTCGCCGTCACAATCCGATAATACTCTCTCGCAGTCAGTTTAAAGACAACCCCATAGATGACAGTAAAGACAAGGATGGTTCCAATCGTACAGGTGACAAACAATCCGGTGTTTGTGAGATTGAAGGAAGACAACAGTTTTCGCATCAGCTGGAACGCCGCTGCCACATGAATGACCGCAAGGCCAAGCGGCAGGAAAAATACCATCCGGATCTGACTGTTGACCGTCTTTTTAACTTCTCTCCTGCTCATGCCGACTTTCTGCATGATCTGATACCGGTTTCTGTCCTCAAATCCCTCTGAAATCTGTTTATAGTAAATAATCAGTACCGTCGCCATCAGGAACAGACCGCCCAGAAAGATTCCAAGGAAGAGGAAGCTTCCGTAAAAGACATGAAAATCTTCTTCATAGACACCACGCAGCTCCACATCGCCCCGGATTCCATAATCGTCCTGAAGGCGGTTGGTGATAGCGGTAACTGCCGCTTCTTTCTTGGCTTCGGTGCCATCCAGATCAAATCCGTAGGAATATTCCATGACTGCATTCCGCGGTTCCGGAAGTGTTGCAAGCAGCCGGTCAATTACCGTCTGGTCTTTCACAAACAGAATATAGGATTCCATCACCGGAAAGTTCTCTTTCTTTTCCATCGGGATTTCTTCCGGCTCTTCTACCACCTGGAAATTCGTATTTTCGATGGAAAAATGATCTTTTCCATATGGTGTTTTTGAAGAGGTATATACCACTGCCTCGTTGTCCGCAAGGGTCAGATTTTCATCATTCATCTCATTGTAATAGGAGACCGGAGCAAGCTGGATCATCACCTTATTGGAATAAAACAGACTGCCGTATGCATAAAACGAAAAGCCATCCTTTTCTTTTTCTGTCACAAGCGATGTATACTGACAGCGATAGCCGTTTTCCTGCCGAAGCCCCTGGCGGTTCAGCTCTTCCGCGACAACCGTATCTACGGTCTTTATGGTATTTTCATCTCCCTGTTCAAAGGAAAGAATCAGTTCTTTCGGAAACCGGTTTGACATAATATTTTCCATTCCCATATTCAGGCTGACTGTCGTGGACAGCGTCACAAGCACCATAGTACTTAGAATGCAGATATTTGCCAGTCCCACTGCATTTTGTTTCATCCGGTAAATCATACCCGAAACCGAGTGGAAATGATTCGGCTTATAATAAAAGGATTTCTTTTTCCTCAAAATTTTCAGGAACGCAATGCTGCCCGCCACAAACAGCGCATACGTACCTATCACCACGAGAAGCACAGCCACAAAAAACACACTGATTGCTTCAATCGGGTTTTCCACAACATTGGCCAGAATGTATCCTGCAGCGATTGTCCCAATACCGAAAACAGTCAGAATAATCTTTGTCTTGGGCTCCTTCTCTCCCATATTTCCACCGCGCAGAAGTTGAATC
>CAJFMZ010000062.1 GCA_904393575.1 uncultured Sellimonas sp.
CTATTGACGCCGGAGCAAAACAGGTAGTAGAAGTAACCGTTCCGGAAAGCTGGAAAGACGCGGCTGACGAAGGATTATTCACACCGGAAGTCAAAGGCGGAAGAAAAGAAGTCGTAGATTTCGTTAAGAATATTCAGGCAAAAGTAAATGCTCAGGAAGGAAACTCCCTGCCGGTATCCGCATTCGAAGAGTATGTTGACGGAACAACACCGTCCGGAACAGCTGCTTATGAGAAACGTGGTATCGCAGTAGATATCCCGATCTGGCATCCGGAGAACTGTATCCAGTGTAACCGCTGCGCATATGTATGTCCGCACGCAGTTATCCGTCCGGTAGCGCTGACAGAAGAAGAAGCTGCAAACGCACCGGAAGGAATGCAGACGATCCCGATGATCGGTATGCCGGATATGAAGTTCACTATGACAGTATCCGCTTACGATTGTACAGGATGCGGTTCCTGCGCGAATGTATGTCCTGGAAAGAAGGGCGAGAAGGCTCTTGTTATGGGCAACATGGAAGCAAATGCCGGAGAGCAGAATTTCTTCGATTACGGAAGAGAGATCCCGGTAAAACCGGAAGTAGTAGCAAAATTCAAAGAAAATACAGTAAAGGGAAGCCAGTTCAAACAGCCGCTCTTAGAGTTCTCCGGAGCATGTGCCGGATGCGGCGAGACTCCTTATGCAAAACTGGTTACACAGTTATTCGGAGACAGAATGTACATTGCAAACGCAACAGGATGTTCTTCTATCTGGGGTAACTCTTCACCGTCCACACCTTATACTGTGAACGCAGAAGGCAAAGGACCTGCATGGTCTAACTCCCTCTTCGAAGACAACGCAGAGTTTGGTTATGGTATGCTTCTTGCAAACAAGGCAATCAGAAACGGCCTGAAAGAAAAGGTAGAATCTGTTGCAGCATCTGATAACGCTTCTGAAGAAGTAAAGGCAGCATGCAAGGAATGGCTTGATACATTCTCCTGCGGCGCTACAAACGGAACAGCTACGGACAACCTTGTGAAAGCTCTGGAAGGATGCGACTGTGACGTATGCAAGGATATTGTAAAGAACAAAGATTTCCTTGCTAAGAAATCCCAGTGGATCTTCGGTGGAGACGGTTGGGCATACGATATCGGATTCGGCGGTCTGGATCATGTTCTTGCAAGCGGACAGGATATCAACGTCATGGTATTCGATACGGAAGTTTACTCCAACACAGGCGGACAGTCCTCCAAGTCTACAAAGACAGGTGCGGTGGCTCAGTTCGCTGCAGGCGGAAAAGAGACAAAGAAGAAAGACCTTGCAGGCATCGCAATGAGCTACGGATATGTATACGTTGCTCAGATCGCTATGGGTGCTGACTTCAACCAGACTGTCAAAGCGATTTCCGAGGCTGAGGCTTATCCGGGACCGTCACTGATCATTGCTTACGCTCCATGTATCAACCATGGTATCAAGAAGGGCATGAGCAAGGCTCAGACAGAGGAACAGCTTGCAGTAGAGTGCGGATACTGGAACAACTTCCGGTTCAACCCGGCTGCAGAGAACAAGTTCACTCTGGACAGCAAGGCTCCGACAGGAGACTATCAGGAATTCTTAAACGGAGAAGTTCGTTACAATTCTCTCGTAAGACAGAATCCGGAAAAAGCAAAAGTATTATTTGCAAAGAACGAACAGGAAGCAAAGGAAAGATACGAATATCTGAACAAACTTGTTACACTGTACGGAAAAACAGAATAAATGCATGTCTGAGAAAGACAGGTAATTCAGGATACAGGGACGTATTACGGTATGTCCCTGTGTCCTTTTTTATTTTGCAGAAGAAACTTCAATCTTATGATGGAATTCTCTTATATTTTTGTATAAAAGTACAAAAATCATGAAAAATCATACGCTTAAATAGAAAAATTGACGGGAAACAAAAAATATTTATGCATAATAAATGAATAAATATTCTAAAAGTGACAACTTTAACAGAGATAGAAGTTTTCAATCTTGTGAAAAACTAGACAAAAACTGAACTTCATTCTAGTGTACTATGCACAAGTGTATTTTTAGAATGAACAAATAGAGTGACAATAAGAGGAAAAATAGAAAAATTAATAGAAAGCGATAAAAATATAACAAATAAAATAAAAAAATGTCAAAAAACCAAAAAAAACATGACAAAATATTTGTTGTCAGGTTGACAATCATTGATGAATGGTGATAATATAAATATACATTTTCAATAGGGAGGATAACACCAGATGGATACAATCCAGAAATTGAGAATATACATGGAAGAGAAGAAGGTAGATTCGTTCTTCATCGCTAAACCGGCCAATGTGCGCTACATCAGTTCCTATACCGGAGAGGATTCCTATCTGTTTGTCACACAGAAAAAACAGTTCTTCATTACGGATCCACGGTATACAGAGCAGGCATCCTATGAATGCCCGGATTATGAAGTTGTCAACTGGCGGACACCGAACAATACGATCGGCATGACCGTGCAGAAATTGGCAGGGGAAGAGGGAGCAAAGACGATTGCTTTCGAAGAAGACTATCTCACCTTTTCTTTTTATGAGTCAATACGAAGCCAGGGCGCGGCGGAGATGGTGCCGACAGTCAACGTGATCGAAGAGTTTCGCTCCGTTAAGACCAAGGAAGAGGAAGGATACTTACGGGCTGCATGCGAGATCGCATCCAGAGCTTTCGATAAGATTATCAAAGATATCCGTGTTGGAATGACAGAAAAAGAGCTGGCATCCAGACTTTCCCATTACATGGTGATGGAAGGAGCGGATACAAAGCCGTACGGAGGCATCCTGATATCGGGAGCAAGGACATCCCTGCTTCACGGAATCCCATCCAGCAAGGCTGTTGAGTATGGAGATTTCGTCCTGATGGATTATGGCTGCCAGTACAATGGCTATCTTTCCGATATGACCAGAACGGTGATCGTCGGAAAGGCTACTGAAGAGCAGAGAAAAGTATACGGGCTGTGCCGGCAAATGACAGAAGATGTGGAAGCTACGATCCGGCCGGGCGTGACAGGCACACAGTGTTATGAAGCGTCCCTGAAAGCCATTCAGGATACGGAGTATCTGAAATACAACTATACAGGCATCGGCCATGGGGTCGGCCTGTTCGTACATGAACTCCCGTTTATCGGAAGCAACTGTCCGGCAGTTCTCCAGGAGGGGAACATTATGACGGTAGAACCGGGAATTTATATTCCGGGATGGGGCGGTGTCCGGATCGAAGATCAGGGCCTTGTCACAGCGAAGGGATATGAAAACCTGATAAGTGCTACACATGAGTTAATAGAGCTTTAAAAAAAGGAGGACACATTATGAAGAAAAAAGTATTTGCGGCGCTGCTCGCGACAGCGATGGTAGGAACCATGCTTGCAGGATGCAGTACACCAGGAAGCGGCGGAAGTGATGGCGGCGGAAGCGGAAGTGATGAAAAAGTGTTCCGCTATTCCACATCCACAGAGCCGACTACACTGGACCCGACAAAGGGTAACTGTATTCCGGACAATGAAATCGCACACGCTCTGACAGAGAGCCTTGTCCGTAACACAGGCGGGGATATTGAAGCAGGTGTTGCAGAATCCTGGGAAGTTTCTGACGACGGCCTTACCTACACATTCAAACTGAATCCGGACGCAAAATGGAGCGACGGAGAGCAGATTAAAGCTCAGGACTTCGTATACAGCTGGCAGAGACTGATGGATCCGGATACAGCGGCTCCGTACGCATTCATCGGTGAATATCTGAAGAATGGTCTTGCTGTAGAAAAAGGAGAAATGGACCCAAGCGAACTCGGTGTAGTAGCACAGGATGACACAACACTCGTTGTTACACTGGAACGTCCGACTGCTTACTTCTTAAGTATGATCGGATCATCCGCTCAGTATGCACCGCTTCGTCAGGATATTGTAGAAAAATACGGATCTGACTTTGCGGCTGACTACGAGAAGAACGTATACTCTGGACCATATGTGCTGACAAAATCTTCAGACAACCAGTGGTTCTTTGAGCCAAACGAAGAGTACTGGAACAGAGATGCAATCAAGCTGGATCGTGTAGAATTAAGCTACGTACAGAATCCGGATACCGCTCTTGCAATGTATGAAGACGGTGAACTGGACTATGTAACGATCCCGACAGCAGCGATCTCCTCCTATGATGGAAAAGACAATACATTCCTCAATGGTAATGTGGACTACTTCTATTTCAACATGGACGGAAGCTGCCCGGAACTTGCAAACAAGAATATGCGTCTTGCATTAA
This sequence comes from uncultured Sellimonas sp., assembly GCA_904393575.1. Taxonomy (GTDB): domain Bacteria; phylum Bacillota; class Clostridia; order Lachnospirales; family Lachnospiraceae; genus Sellimonas. The sequence goes on from CAJFMZ010000062.1 coordinate 4,280, forward strand.
ACTATGCTCTTAACAGAAATGAATACAATGAACTTGTAAACTATGGTTACTATAAGCCAAGCAACCATCTTGTATTCAGCGGTCTGACAGGTGTAGAGAAGACATACGGCGAGGAATCCACACTGCAGTCCTATCCGCTTGACGGAGATGAGGCAAAAGCAAAAGAATACCTGAACGCAGCATTATCTGAACTTGGATATTCTGATCCGTCTCAGGTGAAACTGACACTGACCACATCTGACAACGAAAGCTCCAAGAAACAGGCTGAGGTATGCCAGGAGATGTGGAACAGCACACTTGGTATCAACGTTGAGATTGAACAGGTTACATACAATGAAGTACTGACACGTCAGGCAGACGGTGACTACCAGATCGTCTGGGCTGGATGGGGATCTGACTACGATGATCCATACAGCTATCTGGAGCTGTTCATGTCCAGCAGTGCATATAACTACAGTGGATTTAAGAATGATCAGTATGATGCTCTTATGACAGCAACTCAGACAGAAACAGATACGGCAAAACGTATGGATGAGATGCATCAGGCAGAGCAGATCCTGATTGATGAAGGTGCATTCCTTCCGCAGGCAGAACGTGAAGTTCACTACCTGATTGATGATGATGTAAAAGATGTTACATTCTTCTACTGCTCAATCAACATCGACTGGGTATATGCAGACATTGCGTAATCAATTCTGAACAGAATGAAATGAAAACAATCTGAAATTCCGCTGCCCGGCAGGACGCCGGGCAGCGAAAATGTTAAGGAAACAGAAATGATTCAGGAAAGCCCAAAGGTGGGGATCTGATCTTTCCTGGGTGATTTCGCTTACAGCAGGAGGATAAAGGATGGCAAAATATATTTTAAAACGAGTGGTAGCAGCCATTCTGACGATCTGGGTACTGATCACGATTGTATTTTTCCTTGTACGTCTGATGCCAGGTGAACCATTCACCAGCGCAAAGCTGACACCGGAAGTCAAGGCCAACATGGAATCTTACTATGGATTTGACAAGCCAATGATCGTACAGTATGGAACCTATATGGCAAATCTGCTCCATGGAGACTTTGGATACTCCATGAAGTATACGAACAGAACTGTAAACGACCTGATCGGCGAGACATTCCCGTATTCAGCAGACCTTGGTATCCGTGGTCTGGTGATGGCGGTTTCCATCGGACTGGTACTCGGTATTATCTCGGCCAGAAACCGTGGAAAGAAGATCGACTTCGTCTGCGTTATCATTGCCGTTCTGGGAACAAGTATCCCCGACTTTATCATGGGTGCGGTGCTCCAGTATTTCTTCGGAATCAAATGGGGACTGTTCCCTGTGGCCAGGTATGAAGGAATCAAGTATACAATCCTTCCGGCGTTCGCGCTGTCATTCTATACACTGGCGTCCGTCTCGCGTATCATGCGTGCAAGTATGCTGGAGGTAACGTCCCAGGACTACATTAAAACAGCGAAATCCAAAGGACTTTCCGATCTGCGTATTACATGCAAGCATCAGATCCGGAATGCGATCATGCCGGTTATGACTGTTATGGGTCCGACGGTTGCATCCGTGCTGACCGGTACATTCGTTATCGAATCCATTTTCGCAATTCCTGGAATGGGACGTCATTATGTACAGAGTGTATCCAACAATGACTATTCCATGGTACTTGGTATGACCGTCTTCTATGGAATTTTCCTTGTACTGTGTAACCTGATTGTCGACGTATTGTACGGTGTTGCGGATCCACGAGTACGTATTGGAAAGAAATAAGGTAGGTGAGAGACATGGCAGAATTAAAGAAAGAACAATTTGTAATCCAGGGAAAAGATACGGTCCGTATGGAAAGTATCAGCCGGCCGTCTCTTTCCTTCTGGTCAGACGCGTGGAGACGTCTCCGTAAAAATAAAAGTGCGTTTGTCGGGCTTTGTATTGTAGTATTGTATGCACTGCTTGCGATCTTTGCGCCGATTTTCAGCCCGTATACCCAGTCCGAGATGGACGTAAGTTCTCAGAATGCGTTTATTTCAGCGGCTCACTGGCTGGGATGTGACTCTACAGGACGTGACATGTGGACACGTATCTGGATGGGAGCCCGTGTATCCTTAAGTATCGGTTTGATTTCAGCCGTGCTGAACATGTGCGTAGGTGCAGTGATCGGAGGACTCTGCGGCTTCTACGGCGGCAAGCTGGATATGATCGTCATGCGAATCGTCGATCTGCTTTATGGTATCCCAAGCTTGATTATCACAATCCTTGTCATGATGGTACTTGGTAAAGGAATCACACCTTTGATTGTGGCAATGTGTGTTGTTGGATGGATCGGTACCTGCCGTTTCGTCCGTGGTGAAGTATACCGTATCAAAGAGCAGGATTTCGTTATGGCTGCGAAGGTGCTTGGAGTACCGGATTTTACGATTATTATCAGACATATTATTCCGAATATTCTTGGAATGCTCATCACCAACCTTTGTATGGCGATACCGGGAGCAATCTTCCAGGAAGCGTTCCTGTCCTACATCGGACTTGGTATCACACCTCCTGACTGCAGCTGGGGTGTTATCTGTAAAGAGGGAATTCAGTTCCTGCGTTACTATCCGCATCAGATTCTGATTCCGGCATTCTTTGTCTGCACGACAATGCTGGCGCTGAACCTTCTTGGCAACGGACTTAGAGACGCGGTTGACCCGAAACTGCGTGGAACGGAATAGGAGGAACGGAACAAATGGCAGAGAGAGAGAAACTTCTTGAATTAAAAAATGTCGTGTACTCTTTCCATACCTACGGTGGGGAAGTAAAGGCTGTCCGTGATGTCAGCTTTGAGGTACGCAAAGGGGAAATCCTTGGTATTGTTGGAGAGTCAGGATGTGGAAAATCCGTTACAGCGCAGTGTATTATGCGTCTGAATCCGGAACCGCCTGGATTCTTCGAAGGAGGAGAAATCCTTTTTAATGGAAAAGATGTCCTTAAAATGGACAAAAAAGAGCTTCGGAAACTGAGAGGCGGAGATATCGGATTCGTATTCCAGGACCCGATGACTTCCTTAAACCCGACCATGAGAGTAGGGGCTCAGATCGAAGAGGTATTTATCGGACGCGCCGGTATTTCCAAAAAGGAAGTCAAGGAAAAGGCGCTGGAGATCATGAAGCTGGTTGGAATTTCCGATGTGGAAAAACGTTACCGCCAGTATCCGCATGAACTTTCCGGTGGTATGAAACAGCGTGTCATGATTGCGATCGCTCTGGTAAGCAGGCCGAGTCTTGTCATCTGTGACGAACCGACCACATCGCTTGATGTTACCATTGAGGCGCAGATTCTGGATCTTCTTCTGGAACTGAGAGAGAAGCTTGGAACATCCATTATCATGATTACGCACGACCTTGGTGTTATCGCCCGGATGTGTGACCGTGTTGTCGTTATGTACGGTGGAAAAGTGGTGGAGCAGGGAACTGTTCAGGAGATTTTCTACAATACTGCGCATCCGTATACAAAAGGACTGATGGATTCCATCGCGAAGCTGGATACAAAGAAAGGTGAGAGACTGAAACCGATCGAGGGAACTCCTCCGGATCTGTTTTTCCCGCCGAAAGGATGTCCGTTTGCGGCAAGATGTGAGTACGCGATGGATGTATGTAAGGACAATCCGCCTTATACATACAAACTTTCTGAAGAACATATTACAAACTGCTGGCTGCAGCATGAATATGCTCCGGATACAGATTTCAAGAAACCGGAAGCGGTAGCGATAAAGAAAGGAGAGGTGGCAGAAGATGGAAAATAAAGAAAAACAGCCTCTCGTTCAGGTAAAACATTTATGTAAATATTTCAAAGTAGGAAGACACGCAGACCTGAAAGCGGTAGATGACGTTTCCTTTGATATTTATAAAGGGGAGACAGTGGGACTTGTAGGAGAGTCCGGATGTGGAAAATCTACGACAGGACGATGCATGATCCGGCTGTATGAGCCGACAAAGGGAGAAGTCATTTACGACGGCAAGGATATTACGAAGCTTTCCAAGGCGGAGCAGAAACAGTTCTGCCAGAAAGTACAGATGATTTTCCAGAATCCATATGCGTCATTGAATTCCCGTATGACGGTCAAAGAGATCGTAGGGGAAGGACTGAAACAGCACGGTGTTCCGAAAAATGAGATTGATAAGAAGGTACAGGCTCTTCTGGAGACAGTTGGACTGAATAAGGACCATATGTCCCGTTTCCCTCACGAGTTCTCAGGAGGTCAGAGACAGCGTATCGGTATTGCGAGAGCCCTTTCTGTGGATCCGGAGTTCATCATCTGTGATGAGCCGATCTCCGCTCTGGATGTATCGATTCAGGCTCAGGTTATCAACATGCTGAAAGACCTTCAGGAGCAAAGAGGGCTGACCTATCTGTTTGTTGCCCATGACTTAAGTGTCGTAAAATACATTTCTGACCGTGTTGTCGTTATGTATCTTGGAATGGTTGTGGAGCAGGCAGAGACAGAAGAACTCTACAGCAATCCGAAGCATCCGTACACGAAAGCGCTGCTTTCCGCAATCCCGGAAGCCGATCCGGATAAGGCAAAAGCAAACCGCCGTATCCCGATCAAAGGAGAGATCCCAAGTCCGATCAATCCGAAACAGTGCTGCCGTTTCGCAGAGCGGTGTGAATATGCGACAGACCGCTGCTTTAACGAAGTGCCGGAATTAAGAGAAGTATGTCCGGGACATAAAGTAGCATGTCATCTGATGGATGAAAAATAAATAAGGAAGAAAAGGCGGTGCCCCGAAACATATTTTGTTTCGGGGCACCGCCTTTTTTTGCGTTCCGGGATTAATATTCCGGATAATCGGCAGCGGTCTGGAGCTGCTGGAAATAGTCTGACTGCACGCCGGAAAGATCTTCCGGCATGATATGTCCGCTTTCTGTGTGCCGAAACGGGTTGGGAACATTGACCGTCAGAAGACGAACCACCTTGTTGGTGTGATTCATCCAGTTGTGGCTTTCATTGGAATGAATCTGAATGCTGTCTCCCGGATAAAGAGTATACTGGGAAGACTCGACCTGAATCGTGGCGATTCCTTCCAGAATATAGATGAACTCTTCCCCGCTGTGGGTATACATCTCCAGGGTTTCTTCCTCTGTATTGGCAAGGGGGAGCAAGGTGAAGATTCTCGGAAGAAAATCAAAGGAAGAGACATCATGGCTTAAAATGTGCTGAATGATCTGGGGCCCTACCTGGGTAGCCGGGAGAGCAAAACTGTGCATGACAGGGTCTGAGATATCGTTGACCGGAGAATCGTCTGAAAAAAAGCTGGACAGGCTTACGCCCAGTACGCCGGCGATCTTCTCCAACGTATCGATGGCAATGGATGACATGCCACGTTCCATCTGGGAAAGAAAACCCGTGGACAGGTTGGTCTTTTCACTGAGCTGCTTGAGTGTGAGATTTTGTGATGTGCGGAGCGCTTTGATTTTTTCTCCGATGCTTGCGTTCTGGTTCATAATATAACCCCCATTCTTTGGTAATAACAGTATATTGGCTTTTGGGTGTCAAGTCAACTTTTCTCTCCTGAACTGAAATTCATGATTGTGAAAAAGTAAACGCTAATTATTTCACAATAAGTTGTTTTGACAAAAAAATGACGAATATAATCGATAAAATATTCACAATTAAATAAAAATATTCATAAATGTGAACAAAAAGATTGACGAAAATGAAAAAAGTGATATAATAGAGTCAGAAACTAGAACGCGGTCTAATAAACAAACAGAAAATATGTACAAAACAAGTAAGGAGGATTCTGGAGTGAAAATCAGAAAGACATTTCATACGATAGACACGCATACCTGTGGTGAGCCGACAAGAAATGTAATTGGCGGAATCCCGCACATACCGGGAGCGACAATGCAGGAAAAGCTGGATTATATGTCCACAGAGGGAGACTGGCTCAGAAAGCTTCTGACATTTGAGCCGAGAGGAAACGAAGTAATGTCAGGAACACTGATCATGGAGCCATGCAATCCGGAGGCGGATTTCGGAGTCCTTTATTTTGAAGTGGGCGGCTGGATGCCGATGTGCGGACACGATACGATCGGAGTCGGAACAGCCCTTGTAGAGGCGGGAATGGTGGACGTCCAGGAACCGTATACCTATGTGACTCTGGATACTGCGGCGGGTCTGGTAAAGCTTCAGATTGAAGTGAAGAACTGTTCCGCGGTAAGCGTAACCTTTGTGAATGCGCCGGCGTTCGTTATGGTTCAGGACGCGGAAATCACAACAAGCAAGTACGGAACAATCAAAACAGACATCGCATATGGCGGGAACATCTATGCGATTCTTCCTTCGTCATCCGTAGGGCTTCACATCAATCCGCAAAGCTCGGCTCTGCTGATTCAGGCAGGCAATTATCTGAAACAGCGGATCAACGAACAGATCGCTGTGCAGCATCCAACGATCCCGTTTGAGCATCATGTGACGCATGTTGAGTTTTATGAACCGACGGATCAGGAAGATGGAGCAATCAAAAATGCGGTCATCATTCCGCCGGGAGCAATCGACCGTTCTCCGTGCGGAACCGGAACGTCGGCAAAGCTTTCCGTTCTTGCGGCAAAAGGACAGATCAAAAAAGGAGAGAGCTTCATTCATCAGAGCATCATCGGCAGTCAGTTCAAGTGCAAATATCTGGACGACGCTGAAGTGGCAGGTATACCGGCAGTGATTCCGCAGGTGACAGGAAGAGCCTGGGTAACAGGCATCCACACCTTCCTTCTGGATCCGGACGATATTTTCCAGGAAGGGTATCAGCTGGCATAAAGGCAGAAAGGAGACAAAAAGATGGAAACAGATACAATGAGAGTATTACACCATCCGATTCTGGGGGAACTCAGTCAGGATGACTATGTGGAGATTATTGTGGATGGCAAGAAGCTGCAGGCAAAAAGCGGCGAGACAATCGCGGCGGCTTTGATGGCAAATGGAATTCACATTCACAGATATACAACGAAAAAACATGAGCCACGCGGTGTGTTCTGCGGCATCGGACAGTGTACGGACTGTGTTATGACAGTGAACGGCAAACCAAATGTCCGCACATGCATTACACCGGTAGAAGATGGCATGGTAATTGAGACACAGCAAGGATTCGGAAAGAGAGGCACACAGAGATGAAAAGAGAAGTAGTAATCATCGGCGGCGGCCCGGCAGGGCTTGCGGCGGCAATCGAAGCAAAAAAAGACGGCTGTGACGTGCTTCTCGTAGATGAG
>CAJFMZ010000063.1 GCA_904393575.1 uncultured Sellimonas sp.
GGAATTTATCACCCTCTGCGTCAAACACCACATGACGGGAAAAGTGCCTAAATCTAAGGATTTCTACAAGGTTTCTCTTTGTAGCAACACTATTGTCTCCACATGCACCGTCCCCGGAAATAAATCCACACAGCTTACCCGTTCCGGCACATATCCTTTTCCTGTCAGCAGTTCCAGATCTCTTGCCAGACTGGTCGGCTTACAGGAGATATAGACGATCTTTTCCGCCCCAAATCCAATGATCTTTTCCAGTGCTTTCGGGTGCACGCCGTCTCGCGGCGGATCCAGGATAATCAGATCCGGCACTTCCTGCAGCTCATCCACTACTTTCAGCACGTCTCCGGCCCAGAAGCTACAGTTGTCCAGTTCATTCAATGCCGCATTTTCTCTTGCTGCCTCAACTGCTTCTTCAACGATCTCAACACCCACTACTTTTTTTGCCACCGGTGCCGCGATCTGGGCGATGGTACCTGTTCCACTGTACAGATCAAAGACGACTTTGTCCTTCGTATCTCCGATGTATTCCCGTGCAGTCTCATAGAGCACCTCTGCCCCCAGAGAATTGGTCTGGAAGAAGGAAAATGGCGTGATCTTGAACTTCAGTCCCAGAAGTTCCTCGTAAAAGTAGTTCTGTCCATACAGGATTTCTGTTCCTTCATCTTTCACCGCATCGGCCAGACTATCGTTTCTCGTATGCAGAATTCCCGCAAAGGTCCCTTTCAACGGCAATGCCAGCAGTGCTTCCTTCCATCCACCAAGCAGAGCTTCTGCTCCGGTATAGGCGGATGTGGTAATCAGGTCCGCCAGAATCTCCCCGGTTTTTACCGCCTTTCTTACAAGCAAATGACGTAGATATCCTTCATGGCGCATCCGGTGATAAAACGGCACCTTCTGCTGTTCAAAATAGTCTCTTGTACATTCCAGAATCATCCGGAAATCCTCATCCACGATCCGGCACTCGGAAACAGTCACAATATCGTGAAAGCTTCCCCGTTTATGCATGCCAAGTGCCAGGGGACCGTCCTTATATTCATCTCCGAATGTAAATTCCATCTTGTTCCGATATGCTTCCCGCACCGGGCTTTCCTTGATTCCTTCAAATACTCCTTCCGGAATCCGGTTTTTCAAAAGTTCCCGTACCTGGCTTTCTTTGAGTTCTAACTGTTTTTCGTACGGAAGACTCTGGTAGGAGCATCCTCCGCACTGTCCGAAATGTGGACACGGTGCAGGGATCTCATCCTTCGATGTCTCAAGGACTTCCAGAAGCCGTCCTTCGGCTTTTCCTTTTCTCACTTTGTTGACTGCCACTTTTACTTTCTGTCCAGGAATCACATGTTTCACAATGATATCCTGCTCTTCGCCTTCCACTTTCACGATTCCTTTGTTTGGAAATTTCACGCAGCAGACAGTTCCTTCATATATGGTTCCTTTTTTCATTACTCTTCTTTCTCCTGTATTCCTTCTCAAAAAAATAAGGCAGGAAGCTGATTTCCTACCCTATCTTCTCTTGGTTTTCCAAATTTACTCTACTTCATCTTCATCATCAAAGAAGTCGTCGTCAAAATCATCATCGAAATCTTCTTCAAAATCTTCCAGATAATCCGGTGTAAAGAATGAGTATACGGCGTAAGCAATCGCTGCCACTGCTGCTACAGCTCCGATAATAGCCAGTACCCAAACAATCACCTTTTTCGTACTATCTTCATCTTTTTTCTGTAATAATTCGCTTAATTTGGAAGCTGCCATAATCTCTTCAAATTTTCCGCTCATGCTCCCTCTCCTTTCCGATGTTGCCATCTCAACGCTTTTCTTTTTGGTAATTATACCACTATCATAAGCATAATTCCATCTTTTTATGTGAAGTTTTCCTGTTTTTGTCTCATTTTTGTCACAGTACGTACCTGGTATCGTCTCTTCTATGCATCCTCAATCTTCTTCAATTTTGCAAAGGCTGCAAACATTTTTTTCACACCGACTGTATCAAACTCTACGGTTACTTCGTAGTCTCTGCCGCCTTCTGTGATGGCTGTCACCAGTCCGTCTCCGAACTTCATATGATGCACACGGTCACCCACATCATAACCAGGTCCCTCTCCGGATGCCACCTTGAACTGCTGCACCGGCTTTCTCATACCAAATGCCTGTGAATGAAATGCAGCTTTTGCTCTTGCGTATGCCTGGTTCCGGGCAATCTCCATCTGTGGTTTTTCCTTTAAAGGCGCTGCATGGTCTCCAATGAGTTCTTCCGGGATCTCCTTTAAAAACCGGGATGCTTTATTATACTGTGTCTCGCCCCGGACCATCCTTCTCCTTGCACAGGTCAGCGTCAGTTCTTTCATGGCACGGGTAATTCCGACGTAGCAAAGTCTCCGCTCTTCCTCCAGCTCCATCGGATCATCGGATGTAATCGTCATATAGCTTGGGAACAGTCCATCTTCCATACCTGCCAGAAATACATATGGAAATTCCAGACCTTTTGCACTGTGGAGGGTCATTAAAACGACATAATCGCTTTCCTCATCCAGATTGTCAATATCCGCCACCAGAGCTACTTCTTCCAGAAAACCGGCCAGTGTTGGCTGTTCTCCTCTCTGTCCGCACTCTTCCTCGTACGACGCCACTTTGCTCTTTAATTCTTCCACATTTTCGATCCGGCTTTCCGCATCCTCCATATCAATCTCTTCCAGATAAGCTTCATAGTCCAGTGTCTCAATGATATCGTTTAACAGTGCAAGAGGTGTCAGCCTTCCAGACTCCTCTTTAAAATGTTCAATCAAGGCAGTGAACGATTCCAGTCTGGAAACAGCCCTGCCGATATTCGGAATCAGATCCGCCGCCAGAAGTGCCTCATAGAATCCGATCTCTTTCTGGATGGCATATTCCTGCACCCGGTTGATGGACGTCAGACCGATTCCGCGCTTTGGCACATTAATGATCCGGCGGACCGCCAGGTCGTCTCTTCCATTTTCAATCGTACGGAGATAGGCGAGCAGGTCCTTGATCTCCCGTCTCGCATAGAAGTTGACTCCTCCAATCACCTTGTATGGGATATTGGTGGACACAAAGCGTTCTTCAAACATACGGGACTGGGCATTTGTCCGGTACAAAACCGCACAATCCTTATAGGACGCGCCTTCTTCCTTTACTTTCTTCTGAATCTCTCCTGCAATAAAGTCAGCTTCATCATATGCATTATCGAACTGACGGCAGGTCAGCTTTTTCCCTTCCGGATTTTCTGTCCAGAGCGTCTTGTCTTTGCGCCCGTGATTGTTGTGTATCACGGCGTTTGCCGCATTCAGAATGTTGGAAGTGGACCGGTAATTCTGCTCCAGCTTGATCACCACCGCATCCGGAAATTCCTCCTCAAAATTCAGGATATTCCGAATGTTGGCTCCACGGAACTTATAAATGGACTGGTCATCATCTCCCACGACACACAGATTCCTGTACTTGGCAGACAAGATCTGGATCAGTCGGAACTGTACTGTATTGGTATCCTGATACTCATCCACCATAATATAGCGGAACCGCTCCTGATAGTATTCCAGCACATCCGGCTGAGTCTGAAAGAGCTGTACTGTCTTGACAAGCAAATCATCAAAATCCAGGGCATTATTGGCCTGAAGCTGCTTTTCATACTCTTCATAGACTTCCGCGATTTTCTTTCTGGAAAAATCTCCTTCCGCCTCCAGCCGGAATTCCTGTGGGCTGATCATCTCATTTTTAGCGGAAGAAATGGCGGACAAAAGAGCCCGTTCCTTATACATTTTCGTGTCAATCTGAAGATATCTGCATACTTCCTTCATCAGAGACTTCTGATCATCCGTATCATAAATGGTAAAATTCGTATCGTATCCCAGTCGGTCAATAAAACGTCTCAGGATACGCACGCAGGCAGAGTGAAACGTACTGACCCAGATGCTCTCTGATCCGAATCCTACCAGCTGATCTACCCTTTCACGCATTTCTCCCGCTGCTTTATTCGTAAAAGTAATGGCAAGAATATTCCAGGGATTTACTCCTTTTTCTTCTATCAGATACGCAATCCGGTGCGTCAATACTCTTGTCTTTCCGGAGCCTGCCCCGGCGAGGATCAATACCGGGCCTTCCGTCTGATACACTGCCTTTTTCTGCATATCATTCAATGAATCGTAAATACTCATTCTCTATGTACTCCCATCTCTGTTCATAGTCTAATCAGTATACCACACATCTGTTCGATATTTCAAGGGATTGCTGTTTCTTGTATTCCTGCTTTTCACAAAAAACTTGCCATCTAGTTTTGAAAACTATATAATGGACATATAAACTTTTAACATGAGGGGTCAGGCATTATGACAATTGATACAAATGATTTACTAAACAGCATACTGGAAAGCCTTTCCAGGATTGATTATATTCATCCTGATGAAATTCCAAATATCGATCTATACATGGACCAGGTTACGACCTTTATGGAGACACAGCTGGCTTCTACAAAACGTTATCCGAAGGATAAGATTCTCACTAAAACCATGATCAACAATTATGCAAAGAATCACCTGCTGCCGCCTCCGGTCAAGAAAAAATATTCCAAAGAGCATCTTCTCGTTCTGATTTTTATTTACTATTTCAAAAATCTGCTCTCGATCCATGATATTGAAATGCTTTTAAAGCCTCTGACAGAGCGCTATTTTCAGAAAAGTGACGATTTTGATCTGTCCTGCGTATACAAGGAGGTCTGCCAGCTGGAAAAGGGCCGGATCTCTTCCGTACAGGAGGATATTACCAAACTTTGGGAAGAGGCGTCACACAGCTATCAGGATGCCCCGGAAGAAGATCAGGAATATCTGCAGCTGTTTGCATTTATCTGTTCCTTAAGTTTCGACGTCTACATCAAAAAGACCATTATCGAAAAACTGATTGATTCTTTTTCCGACGAGTCCAAAGAGAAAGACAAGTAAAAACAAGACGCCGATGTCTGTCAGTCAGGCATCAGCGTCTTTATGTTTACTCTTTGTTTTCAATTCTTTCAAATACCATATCATATCCATCGTTTCCGTAGTTTAGAGAACGGTTTACCCGGCTGATGGTTGCAGTTGAAGCCCCTGTCTTTTCTGCGATTTCCAGATATGTTTTCTGTTCACGCAGCATCTTTGCCACCTCAAATCGCTGGGATAAAGACAAAAGTTCATTGATGGTACAGATGTCTTCAAAGAAAATATAACACTCTTCCTTATTTTTCAGGCTGAGAATCCCTTCAAATAGATTGTCCACAGCCTCTGTCTTGATCTTCCTACTCATATCTACCCTCCATATCGTCTTCGTCGGGCAATGTTTCTGCCAGATATTATTTTAGCACATTAAACTTATAAAGTCCAGCAGTAGTTATTATTTCCGTTTGATAAGATTGTGAAATTTCTCATAAGAGGTTGTCGCAATCAGTTCTTCCGGGAAATCTGTCTCCTGGAGAAGCGCTTCAACGCATCCGAACTCTCCCGCATCGGCATCAATATGCGCATCACTTCCCGTTGTTATGTAGACTCCTTCTTTCTTGCAGAGTTCCAGCATTTCTCTGGCATTTTCTTTTGTATTCATCCGGAATCCTCCTGGACGGAGAGAAGAATTGTTCAGCTCCAGCAGAGTTCCTGTTTCCCTGGCGCCTCTGACCAGTTTTTCGTAGTCTACAGGGAACCGTCCATCGTCCGGATGGCCGATAATATGAATATACGGATTTTTCATTACATTCAGATAGGCCTGGGTATTCAGCTCCCTGGATTTGCTCTCTCCATAGCATGGTCCGTGAATACTGGCAATCGCAAGATCCAGTGTTTTCAGAACAGGCAGAGGAAGATCCACCGTTCCGAATTCGTCCATAATATTTAATTCTGCTCCCATCATAATATGAAGCCCATCTTCCATTCGCGGCACTACCGAATAGTTCTGAAAATAAAATTCATGACATGTGCCCGGCATCTTTGGTGCGTGCTCTGTCAGTGCGATCGCTTCCAGGCCTCTCTTTTTTGCAGCTTGAATCATTTCTGTCCGGGTACTGTAAGCATGTCCGCTTACTATCGTATGTGAATGTGAATCTACCAGAATTTTCAAAAAGACCCCTTCTTTCTTTCCTGTTTTCTGCATTAGTGTAACATATTTTTCCAGCAAGAACAATCATACATCATTTATTCAGTTTGGGTCATACTTTGTAATGAGGTGATTCATGTGAAAAAGAATTCAAATTCTAAACAATCACGCCAGATCATCGATTCCTATGATTATCTGGGGAACTCTGCTTCCGCAAATGACTGTACCGGCCTGATTCCTTCTGCTCCGCAGAACAGGTCAGAGCTTCAGTCCTATGAAGATATCTATGCATACAGCGCTCCCCATATCCGTCCAAAGAAAAATAAGGACGAAGATCTTTCCTGACAAAGATGCCTGCCTGCGGTTTACTCCGCAGACAGGCATCTCTCCTAAAACAAGGTCATCTGCCCCGTACTATATTTCTCCTGTTTTGCTGTCTTGATTTCATCTTCCGGTCTGATACAGCCGGTCAAAAGAGGCGATGCCGGGTCATGTGCTTTCATCTTTTTTCGTACCAGCTCCTGATTCTCATTTGCATAGCAGTAAATGCATCCGTGTCCGCACGTATTATATTCTCCAATATCACTTCCGAGAATGCAGCTGCATGTTTCCCGTTGACCTTTCTTTCCAGATGGAATCTGGAGCTCCATTCCGATGGCATGTTCGAGAATCTCCTTTGTCATACATCCCGAAACATCCACGTCCAGGGGTGCAAGCTCTGTTCCCTCACAGCACGACCGGATTCTGATCTGGTAACGGGCTCCTATTTCAGCAAATGCCTGCCCGATACGCATCCGTTCTTCCCGCCGGACAGGCCGGACTCCAGGAAAATTTCGCTTTGTCTTTGCGTACAGATCAATAAAACTAATGATACACTGCTCCACATATCCGCCCAAATACGCGCACATTTTTTCAAACATTTCGATATGGAACGAAAGACTGTACCGTTCTGACAAAAAGATCGGATCATAGCGCCAGCTGACGCACTGTTTCCCGACAGTCTTTGAGAGAACCCGGAACGCCTGAAGGACTTTCCCTTTATCCGGGACACGGGGTTCGATCTCTTTTCCGTACGGTGTAATGGTTACGAACCAGAACTGGTGGAATCCCCTGAGAAAATCCAGTTTTCCCAGCATAGGAAGTGGATTTTTCGTGCAGAATGCAAGGCAGTCCACTACATCCGGTGTCAGCCGGTAACGTGTGATCTGTTGCGGATAATAGGGATTTCGGACGAGTACATATTTTTCCTGAATTCTTCTCAAAAACCAATCGCTGTAAAATGCAGGAATATCCGTCCTCATTCCAGTATTGATGATCATACCTTCCCCATCCTTTCCTTCTTCCAGCTCTGTCAGAATGTCCGGTGCATCAAGAGAGACTAAAGGCTTCCTCTGCCCCCGTCATATCAATCAGTGATGTAATCATTGTCTCCACATCTTCACTCGGAATTTCCCATACGTTATCCGTATCGCTTTCCTGAACATGGACTGTTATCGTGGATTTCTCGCCATACTGCGGATTTTCAAGGACCGTGTTGAGACATTCATAGAGCATCTCTCCTGCTGCTTCTGTCATCTCCTCATCCGAAGGTGCCGGCTGATTGTTCAGGATATCATTCTGTACCTGAGTCAGGTAGTCCTGAAGTTTCTGCTGAAGCTGCTCTTCCACACCTCCGAACATAATAATCGGTTCCACTTCCACACCGACCTCAAAGCTCCCGTCCTCCTGCTCTTTTGCTTCCTGTACAGTATATTTTGTCTTTTTCATCAGGTTCGGAATATAAGTCCGGTATTTTTCTGTCAGCTCGTCCGAAAACCCAAGCGAGTCAAATTCCTGCATATAGGCATCAATCGCCGCCTCATACTCTTTTTTCGCCTCTTCCTCGCTGGATTCTGAGATATCCTCATAGTCTTTTGTCTCTCCTCTGGTCACCAAATCCAGCACTGCTTTCGTATATCCGGAAGCATCAAATGGCTTTTGGCATCCGGACAGCAGGATCAGTGCTGCGCCCAAAAAAAGAACAACTGCTTTCTTCCAGTACTTCTTCATATCCGCCCTCCTTTCATTTTTCTAAGTATAACATACTTTAGAGACCCTGTCATCCATGCCGGAATCCGGTGTGCAAACATAAGATTCCTTTTTTCCCTCTTCCGGCTCTGTTTTCTATTCTGATTCCGCAAAAAACATCTGCTTTTCCCTTTGAATTATTGACCTTTGCCGTACTTTTGTGTTAGCATAAGTACAGGTACTGACGATATGTGCAAAGACGGAAAGGGAAGTACCCTTCCAGCGGCAGTACGCTAATCTGCGTGGCCGTCTGGACGGAAGTAAATAAAGAAAAGGAGAAACAGACAATGAAAGAATTCACGTATGTAATCACTGATCCAGAAGGAATCCATGCAAGACCGGCAGGAATGCTTGTAAAAGCTGCCGCAGGATTCAAAAGCGACATCAAAATCGAAAAAGACGGAAAAGCAGCAAACGCTAAAACTATCTTTGGTGTGATGGGCCTTGGCGTGAAAAAAGATATGGAAGTAAAAGTAACTGCTGAGGGTGAAGATGAGGATCAGGCAGTAGAAGCACTTCAGAAATTCTTCAGCGAGAACTTATAATTGCTCTATCTTCAGCAGGAAACTCTGCAAAGGAAAGATGTCCGGAAACGGATGTCTTTCCCTTGCATTTTCCCAAATACGTGCTATACTATAGTTATTCGCAGATATGGTTCATCGGTAGAACGCCAGCTTCCCAAGCTGGAAAGGCGGGTCCGACTCCCGTTATCTGCTTAAGAAAAGCCGGAAGCATTGATGATTCAGTGTTTCCGGTTTTTTACATCTATAAATAATAAAGAAGATAAACAAAAAAGCTTGCTTTTTGCCGGAAATATAGGTACAATTTCTGCGGTACGCCACCGTCATAGAACGAGGGAATTACAAAGGAAAAGGAGATCATATGAAAGAAAAATGGATCAGCAGCATCCTGGCCGGTTTCTATATCGCCATGGGTGCCATGGTATACTTAAGCATTTCAGACAAAATCATAGCCAGCTTCTTTTTTGCAACCGGAATTTTACTGGTGTTAAATCTTCACAACCGGCTGTTTACAAGAGTCTGCCCCCTTGCGGTCTATGACCGCTCCTATGGTCTGAGTGATCTTGTTATTGCCTGGATTGGAAATGGAGCCGGCACGGGAATCGCAGCCATACTTATTCATTTCACCAGATTCGAAGCAGGAATTCTTGACCGTGTAAAAGAAATTGTAACACCGAAATTGCAGGATTCTCCGTCAAGTCTGCTTCTTCTTGGCATTTTCTGTGCACTTTTTGTTGCCTTTGCGGTTTTTGTCGGCGGAATCAGACAAAGGCAGGGAAGTTTTGCCCAGATTTTTTATGTATGGCTTTTCATCACTGCTTTTGTGTTCTGCGGATTTGAGCATATTGTTGCGGATATGTTCTATCTTTGCGTATATGCCCTTCATTTTTCCGTCTCACCGGGTGCGGTTCTGAAAGTACTGATCTGCGTAACCATAGGAAATGTAATCGGCGGAGTCTTTGTCGGCTTCTTCATCCGCAGACTGGACAGCCAGAAAAACTAAAAAACAGGAAAGGTTCTGTGATCAGCACAGCCTTTCCTGTTTTTTTGCATTTTAATAGCCAGTACAGGGAATGTACTGGCTGAGGGAAAAAGTTATGAAAAAGTTTATTCACAAAGTATTATTTACTTTGTGCTTTTATAATACATGTCAAATGTGAAGAAAGTGTGTTCAAAATATCAAAAAAGTATTAAAAATCTATTTCGCAGCTTCTTTTGCAAATTCTGTCGTCACCAGATCTTCATATGGTGTCCTGGATTCCAGCTCTCGTGCGTCCTCCAGAATATCCTGC
Organism: uncultured Sellimonas sp.; assembly: GCA_904393575.1. Taxonomy (GTDB): domain Bacteria; phylum Bacillota; class Clostridia; order Lachnospirales; family Lachnospiraceae; genus Sellimonas. The sequence continues at coordinate 9,944 of CAJFMZ010000063.1, forward strand.
AGCAGTTCAAAACTGTCCTGATTGAAGATCAGGTCTTCTTTCCATGTCTTCTGCTCATAATATCTGGATACAATCGTAGTGATGGTGTCCAGATCATTTTCCTGAAACTGCGGCTGGATCACTTTTGCGATCTCTTCCGGAGTGTGTTCATTTACATAATCCATTCCTTTTTGAAGTGCATTGGTAAAGCTCTGGATGATATCCGGGTTCTTTTCCAGGTAACTTTTCTTTGCAGAGAATGCCGTATAAGGTACATAACCGCTCTCTTTGCCAAGGGATGCAACAACATACCCTTTTCCAGCCGACTCCAAAGTGGTAGCTCCCGGTTCGAATTCTACCGTAAAATCCCCCTGTCCTCCTGAGAAGGCTGCCGCCGTAGATCCGAAATCAATGCTCTGATTAATGTTCAGATCTGTTTGCGGATCGAGTCCGTTCTGTTTCAGGATATACTCAAAAACCATTTCCGGCATCCCGCCTTTGCGTCCTCCCAGAACAGTTTTCCCTTTCAGGTCCTCCCAGGAGAACTCTTCCATCGGTTCTCTTGACACCAGAAAGTTTCCTGCCCGCTGGGTCAGCTGAGCAAAATTGACTACATAATCTTCCGCCCCTTCATTATAGGTATAGATCGATGCTTCTGATCCCATAAATCCGATATCCGCCTGATTGGAAAGCACTGCCGTCATTGTTTTGTCCGCTCCAAATGGGGTTCTCAAGTTAGGCAGAGATTTACCCCTGCAAATGGCGTATTTTCGTTTTTTTTCGAGATTTTTCTAGAATTTTTAAATAGAAACATACGTTTGTTTTTTTCGTTTTGTTTCGCAAAAAGATGATACAATATTTTCCCTCCGAAGCACCGGCCCCGGAGGGATTTCTTTATGCTGCTGCCCGCATCTCCACTGCTTCCATTCTAAGAGACTGGCCGACTGTTCCCAGAGTGGCCACACCATCCGCTTTCGTCCACTGGGTCCATCCGGTTCCCTGAATATGTGCCCGCCACTCAAAGTCCCCTTTCAGGCAGAGACATTCCAGTCGCAGGCTGTCGCCCTCAGTCCCGATGATCGTATTCTGATCGATCTTTCCGTAATCTTTCCATCCGATCCCCTGGATGTGTGCTTTGGCATATACATCACCGCAGTGCTGACTCTTAATTCGGACCGCTTCCAACCGCTTCTGCTTTCCTGTGGTGCCGGCCGTCATGCCGTCTGCCATCCAAATCGTATCCCCGGTACCCTGCACATGTCCAATGTAGGCAATATCAGCCACTTTGATCTCTACTGCCTCGATCTGCTTGGATTTACCTTTGACTCCGGCCCACTGTCCATTGACACACCATTCGGAC
>CAJFMZ010000064.1 GCA_904393575.1 uncultured Sellimonas sp.
CCCCGATTCATTTAATCCAAATCTCACACGCAACGAAATTAATACTCTGAAATTTTTTCAAGACTGAATCTATTTCCCCGGAATGTACAAAAAGACCGCCGCATCATCTTTCCTGATGACACGGCGGTCTTTCTTCCGGGCAATAAAAAAAGCGGGTGATGGGAATCGAACCCACGTATCCAGCTTGGAAGGCTGGTGTTCTACCATTGAACTACACCCGCATATGCCCAAAGCCGGAATCGAACCAGCGACACGAGGATTTTCAGTCCTCTGCTCTACCAACTGAGCTATCTGGGCATTCTCTTGTGCGCTTTGCACATGAACTATTATATGCATTCCATCCGGTTTTGTCAACACTTATTTTTATTTTTTTATTCACTTTATCGTCTTTTTCTTTTTAACGGTCATCGTATTCGCCTACATAGATCATCCCGTACCGATACACCAGCCAGTTCTTCATCGTTCTCCCCTCGTTTCTGTCATATGGCGCATCGGTGAGTGTGTAGCCGATCTGTCCATCCTCCAGCTCATTCGGATACTCCTCCGAGGTCATCTGGATGGTCAGTGCCGCCAGCGGATGTCCTGAACGCAGAATGGCAAAACGCACTGCGCCTTCCGGCAGCATCAGAACATACATTGCGCAGATTAATATCGCAAGCAGTATGATTGAAGTCCAGACCTTTTTTGTTCTTGTCAAATGTACCTTATGTTTCTTTTTCATCCACTACACCGCCATTTATAACTTCGCCCTTTTCTATATTACAACAAAAAGGGCCGTGGAATCCTAAACTTTTTCTTAAAGATTCATTACAGTTCTGCTAAAGATGCTTTTCAGCTCTTTCCTCCCTGGTCGTTGCGAATCCCCTTTAAAAATGCTATGATAAGGAAGTACCCTGCCCACAGGGAATTGAATGATTAAAGGATATGATTTTATGCTGCAAAAAGAATTTCTGGAATGTTTCTCGATCAGCGAAGATGAGTTCCGTGAGGCCGGACTGGAATGGGAGGACCTTTGTTTTATCGCAAAGGACTACGCCAAACGTCTCCCTGAGCTTCAGCGGATCCGGGACGAGTTTCTGCAGGAATTCATCAAAAATAAAGACCAGCGGACGGGGCTTCATTCCTACCGGACCCGCGTCAAGACGCCATGGCATCTCGTAGAGAAAATTATCCGGAAGCGATGCGAGAACTATCTGAAATACCGCACGCTGACCAAGGATAATTATATGAAATTTGTCACGGATACGATCGGATTCCGGGGACTGATTCTTTACCGGGAAGACTGGGTGATCTTTCACAAATATCTGATTCAGCATTTTGAGAATAATCCGGATCTCTATATTCACAACTGCATTTCGGATTATCATGCTGACAAGGACCGGTATATGGCAGAGCCGCCAAAAGTACATATGCGGCTCGGCGATTTCAGCGACATCTATGCCGACTGGATCTCCAGCGACAACATCTTTGACCGGAAGCATTACCGTTCTGTCCACTATATTCTGAAGTATCAGGGCGTGTATATGGAAGTGCAGATCCGTACTCTTTTCGAGGAGGGCTGGGGTGAAATTGATCATCACATTCTGTACCCTTATAAGAAAAGTGATCCCATGCTCACGGAATTTTCCGAGCTTTTGAACCGTCTTTCCGGGATGGGCGACGAGATGGCTTCTTTTTTCAAACGTCTCTGTGATGTATCAAGCGAGAATTTCAAACCAAAGCAGACGATCGTCAATCCAAGGCTGGATTATGAGAAGCCAAAAGAAAAGCTGAATGAAGTTGATTTAAGTTCTATACAGACCGTACAGGATGCCATTGACAGCATCCTCAAAGAATAAAGGAGGGTTCCTATGAACCAGAGACCACTGCCGGGGATTCCCGAATCCATCAGCCAGTCCGCAGACCGGATGATGGAGCGCATCCAAAGCGGAAAGATCCGCAAACACCTGCTTGGAAGCACCTCCCATGTCCGTTACAGCACCATCGAGGACATTGAGCTGAATTCCTACTGCGATTTTGTAAAATCCAAGCTGTTTTTTGATATTATGAAACTGGAAGGAGCAGATCATCATGAATGATATCGAAACCATCTACACACAATACGAAGATATCGTGGCCGAATTTTCCGAACAGGTCATCAAGAACCGTTACTCCTCTCTCTACAAAGAGTGTATCGTGTTTCTGGAAAGTCTCGGCATCCGGGACAGCGTCCGGATCGATGAAACCATCCTGACCCACGCGGTGATGGACTACTTTACCGATATTTCCCGCATGAAAGAGTTCCACCATATGCGGCATATCAGCGAACGGAAAGTACTGGCCTATGAAACCTACTGGCTCCTGCGCCGGAAACCATTTCAGGTTTTGAAAACCGACGGCGAGGAGGAATTCTGGGCTTTCCTCAATGAGAAATTTGCTTTCACGCGGATTGCTTCTTTCCTGACACGGGAACAGAAATCCGTCATTCTGGACGAATCCTCCAAGAAGGCATTTCTCAACTTTCTGGATACTCTCTACTATTTTCTGAAATACAGAGATTATGATCCGAAAATGCTGGAGCTCGTCATCATGGGCTTTCAGGCAGGGCAGCTCATCCACCCGTAGAGACTGCCCCGCCCCTGGAAAATACACATTTTCTTTACATTCAGTCTCATATATGTTATGCTGAAAACAACTTAAAACAGAAGGGAGAGAAGTGGATGTCGGCGAATCGTAAATAACAGGGCAATAAATTTTGTTTTCATCTGAAAGACGATGAGTTTTTTATTGTACTCTTTTTTACGATTGAGATCGGATCACACTTCTCGGAAGAAGCGTGTTTTTTGGCAGCATCGAAATAAGCCTGCCCTGATCACAGGGGAGGATGCCTGCCATCTGTATATCAGTACATAAGATAACTCATCTTTCAGGGGTTATCTTTTTTTATTGCCCTGCACAGACAATAAAAACACCGAAACTTTTATTTGTGTAAGGGAGATAACAAACAATGAACCGTGAAAACAAAAAAAAATACGAAAAAGGATACTACAAAACCCACCCGTGCAAGGACAGCTTCACCTGTAAGGTATGCGGACGGCCGGTCGTTTCAGCAGGTGCAGGAACCGATCACCGCAACCACTGCCCGAACTGCCTTTCCAGTCTGCATGTAGACATCGAACCGGGAGACCGGGAATCTGACTGCGGAGGCATCATGGACCCAATCGCGGTCTGGACCCGCAAGAACGGCGAATGGGCCATCATCCACCGCTGCCGGCGCTGTGGAAAACTCTCATCCAACCGGATTGCTGCAGATGACAATCCAATGAAACTCATGTCCATCGCCATGAAGCCATTATGCCTGCCGCCGTTCCCGCTGGAACGGATTGAAGAACTGACACTCCTTATGGGCGGCGATGGAACGATGACAAAGCATCATTCCTGATTATTATCGATGATTTTTCATTTTGCACAAAACCTTTGTGATTTTGCATCGTTTTTTCAGAAATTTTAATCTTGTTTTTCATTACAGACGAGCTATACTCTTAGTTAAAGAAATAACAATATTACTTAACAAGTGAAAGGGAGGTCTTAAATATGCTTAGACTCAGAATGATGCGTGCACCTCAAAAATATGTACAGGGAAAAAATTCTCTGCTTCAGTTTCACAAAGACATGACCAGCCTTGGTGACAAATGGCTGTTTATCTGCTCCAGAAGCGGATATAAAATGACTCATGACAAAATCGAAAAAAGCTTTGAAGGGACTTCTGATGTACGTCAGTATGAAATTTTCGGCGGAGTTTCCAGCACCGGTGAAATCGAGAAAATGCGGAAAATCGTACGAGACAATCATCTGAATGTTGTAGTTGGCGTAGGCGGCGGTTCCGCAATCGACACGGCCAAAGCAACAGCATACTATGAGAAGCTTCCTGTCGTCATTATTCCAACCGTTGTTGCGACAGATGCTCCTTGCACAGGACTTTCCGTTATCTATAATGATGACCAGACATTCAACAGCTACCTGTTCTATCCAAAGAATCCGGAAGCCGTTATCGTAGACAGCGATGTCATTGCAAATGCTCCTGTCAAATTCCTGGTTGCCGGTATGGGCGATGCACTGGGAACTTATTTTGAGGCACGGGCATGTGAACGGACAGACGCTCCAAGCCTGGAATCCGGCGGAATTACCCGCTCAGCCATGGCTCTTTGCCGTCTCTGCTATGATACATTAAAAGAATACGGCGCAGCCGCAAAGAAAGCATGCGAATGCCATGTTGTCACTCCGGCTCTGGAAGCCATCATCGAGGCAAATGTTTATCTCTCCGGTGTGGGCGCCGACAACGGCGGACTCGCAGTTGCCCACTCTTTCTATAACGGACTGACTGCTCTTGGCGGACACAGCGCACCTCATGGAAACTGCGTTGCTTTCGGAACACTCGTACAGCTTGTTCTGGAACGTGCGTCCAAAGAAGAATTTAAGGAAGTACAGGATTTCTGTATGGAAGTCGGCCTTCCTGTCACACTGGAAGAAATCGGAATCACCAAAGAGGAAGAAATCCGTGTCATCGCCGAGAAATCCTGCGTGGAAGGCGAATCCATCCACAATATGGTAGCAGATGTCACTCCTGATCAGCTCTACGCAGCAATCGTTGCAGCAGATGCTCTTGGAAAAGAAGCACTTGCAGCAAAAGAAAAATAAATTTGAATCCGGCCTGGAAACAGCCGGATCATTAAGATGATATATTCTATATATTCTCATATTACAAAGCGGTAGGCGTGATTCGTATGAATCACGCCTACCGCTGTATTATTCTCATTAAAAGAAATATCCATTATCCTTACAAATTCTCTTCCGCCAGCGTTTTCAGTTCCTCCGCAATCTCATGATTGCCCGTCTTTACAGCCAACGGGAGAAAAATCTCCAGGGTTTCAACTGCCCGTTTTTTTCTTTGTTCCTCATCCATCCACTCAATCGTCTTCATATTATGAAGCCGCTCGGCAATACGGAGTAAAGTAACTTGTTCCCAAAGCTCTGTCTCCCTGTCTGATTCTGCCGCCGCTTTTTCTTCGATCAGATCAGCTACCTTTTTCGGGAGATATTTTCTTAAATCTTCCATTGTGGTTTCTGTCTTTTTCAATGCATCACAAAACAATCCCGCAAGGATAGTTTCCGGCTCCGCTTCCATATCCGCAAGCAACAGAGCCGTATGAAGCGGATGTGTAATATATTCATCGCCGGAATATCGTTTCTTACCCTGATAAATCTGACATGCGTAGAGATAGATCTGCTCCAGATTTCTCACATCTTCTTCCGGATTTTCTTCCTTAATCCGCTCTTTTACAGCTTCAAACAGCACCTGTTTTTCAGCATGCTCATCTGGTCCCACAATCGTCTTCCTATTCATACTCATTCCTCCTAACTGTTCCATACCGATAACCATGGCACGCAGTAAAGCAGGACAGTAACCAAACGCTTTTTTAAACGCTTTTGTAAAACCATTGTGAGATTCCCAACCATATTTCATGGCCACATCCACAATTTTTGACCCGTTCCGTATTTCTACCGACGCTCTGCGGAGCCTCTCTCCTTTGACATATTCCATCACAGAAATTCCCGTTTTCTGGCGAAACATTCTGGAAAAATGATATTCAGAATATCCAGCCATTTCGGCAATCTGGCCCACAGTCAATGCCTCTTCCATGTGGTCATTGATATATTTCATGCTGTTTTGGATCACGTTTTCTGCTTCCATGTGCCTCACTCCTGTCATTTCTTCCACGTGGTACTTCCAGTATAAACCTCAAGAAGCCGGACTGCTGTTCCAAGTCTGCTATTTTTACATTTAATTTTCCATATTCACTTTTTATTCATCATTTCTATGGCCGTGGTGGTGATGGCCACCTCCTCCGCCTGTTTCCGTTCCAGTGCTTGTCTGCGTGTCTGTCTGCGTACCACTGGACGCTTCCAGTTCTCGGATTCTCTCATAAAGTTCGCTCATGGTCATATTGGCCACTTCCTCCGTTGTCACATCCGGATCCAGCTTTTTTAATTCCAGATATGCTCTGTATTTTCCATATCCAAGTCCCGCTTCTTCCGCTTCATGTGCTTCACTTTCTGTCGCATGGCAGCAGTCGATGTTGTGCTGTGTCTGTTCCAGCTCTTCCACGAACGCCATGATATCCTGACTCTGCTTGTTTTCTCCTATGACAACCAGGGACAAAATCTCATTCTGATTCAAAAGCGCTGCGATCTGATCATTTTCCAGAATCCGGTCCACCGCCTCATCATAACTGAGAAAACGAAGATTCAATTCACCGGCCAGTTTTTCACCATCCTCATTTTTTCCTTCCAGCGAAAGTACCCTTCCAAATCGGTTGACTTCCATTTCCAGTGAAGGATTCACCTCGATCTGGATCGCCGCTGTCGGAAGGAAGAAGCTCCAGTATCCCCCTGCGATCAGAAAAATCACCAGGCAGGCTGCTGCCGGGATCCAGGTACGGTAAGATCGAACTTTCTTTTTCCTGTATCCATCTGTCTTTTCTGCCAGAAACTGCTTTGTGCGTTCTTTCAGTTCTTCATCTGCATGAATCTGATCAAACGCTTCCTTCATTCTCTTATCCGTACTCCTCACCTCCTAGCTTCTCTTTCAACAGTGCCCGTGCCCGTGTCAGCAGGGTATAAACCGTATTAGTTTTCTTCCCAAGGATCTCTCCAATTTCTTCCGCCGTATATCCTTCATAATAGTGAAGATACACGGCGTCTTTATATTTTGCGGGAAGAGACAGTACTGCTTCCAGTACTTCCCGGTGATCCTGCTGCATCGGAGCTGGCACGTCCAGGAGTGCGTCCAGTGAAACGGTCCTGCTCTTGAAAAAGCTTCTCCGCAGATCCCGGCAGGCATTGACCGTCACCCGGATCAGCCAGGCTTTTTCATGTTCCTCATTTTCAAACGGCGTGGAACGAAGGACATATTTCAGAAAGACTGTCTGAAATATGTCCTCGGTATCAGCACGATTTTGCAGGTGAATCAGGCAGATTCTTTTGACCATATCTGAATACCTTTCAATTGCCCTGTTTACCTCTCGTTCACTTTGCATATATGTTTACCTGTTTCTTCCTCCCCTGCATCCACTGTTCTGGTGATGCATATGGTGTCCATCTGCATTATTACAGGTTTTATCCTGATAGTTGTCGCAGACACCATCGTGATCGGAATCCGTATAACAAGCCCCGTTTCCCGATACCACACAGTCACCTGTATGATCATGGTAATTCGGACATACCGAACGATTTACACAGATCCCATTGTTCCAGCTGCTCTGGGCATTGGAAGTATCCTGTCTGTTCCCGGCCTTCACCGCTCCGGATACTGCTGCCGATGCCGCAAGGACTGCCACCAAAATTCCTGCTGCGATTTTCTTCATCCTGATCCCTCCTTTGTCTCTTTACTTTTAATACGATTCAAAGGAGTATTTCCATTCATTTTTCTTCTATTTTTTTAATTCTTTTAAAATCGGCTTCAGAAATTCCCGGTCCGTCCAGTCACATTGTTTTCCCTCTGCGCTCACAAGCGCCTTCTGCCACGGTTCATATGTTTCCGGGTCCTGCTTTGCGACCATCTTTTTCAGCATCCTGCAAAGCGTCCGGTCCTTCCATGACATTGCTTCTTCATCCCACATACCTCTTCCGTAAAACAGCGGTACTGTACTCAGCTCACCTTTTAGATTTACCGCTTTTACTTCACCAATCGCCTTCTCATCGTATGGAGATGCCCCGACAGCAAACACCATGATCCGCTTTCCTTTCAGTCTGTCAAAGTGTTTCCTAAGGAACGAAATGCCTGCTATGCCGGATGCGTAAATGCCTCCGCACAGGATAATCGCATCGTAACGGCTCACCTCTTCTATACGGGCATTTTTGACTTCCTGACACGCAAACCCGGTCTCCTCTTCAAGCCATCCGGCGTATCGCCTGGCCGCTCCGTACTTGGACTGATGCAGAATCATTCCTTTTGTCATAATGTTTTCCCTCCTTCCGCCCTATGCTCTGATGTCTTCCTGTTTCCTGTCCTTAAGTGCCGCCTCCCTGAAAATCCGGTAAGCCTTCTCCTGCTGTCCGAAAATTTCCTCCATCGAAATTCCCGGCGTTGTCGTGCAGAAAACAGTCCCGATCCCCATCGTATAAATCAGCATATGAAGGTGAAGCTGCACCGCCTCTTCCCTGCTGATTCCCAGCTGTTCCGCAATAAACACGGCTGCTTTCGGATCCGTCTCCTTCTCATAAAGGTCCTTCATGGAAGAGATTCCCGTCCGCTGGTGAAGAATAAACAGCCGGAACACATTTGGCTCCTCCTTCGCAAGCTGTACATAAGCTCTCCCGGTACTGGCAAACAGATCCGCCGGATCGATGCGGGATGTGGTATAATCCCTAACAAACTCCATCGCCTTCGCTGTCACATCTTCGCGGAGACCTTCCATATTTTTGCAATAGCTGTAAATCGGCTGGACCGAACACCCCAGCCTCCTGGCAATGTTCTTAACAAGCACCTGCTCCATGCCCTCACTTCTTGCAATCTCAAAGGCAGCATCCACGACCATCTCTTTTGTAATTCTTTGCTTTGGCATCTCAATTTCTCCAACAAAAAAATAGTTATATAAACTCTTTATATAACTATTTTATATTCTATATGGAGTTGTTGTCAACGATTACTTCAATCCTTTTGCCAGTGGAATCAGGCATAACAGCAGGATAATTCCCACTAATCCGACTACGATACCTACAATCATGTTGCTCCATACCATGGTCAGGCACATGCCGATACCAAGAACCAGCGCTCCGATAATTCCAAGAAGTACAGTTCCAATCGTCTTGCCCGACAGGTGGATCGGTGCTTTATTTTCCATCTTTCTCCAGACAAGTACCATGATCAAAAGGATCACCGCGCCAATCACGCCCATAACCACTCCTGGCTGAAACGCATTCCACTCCGGAATCAGTGCCATACACATCCCAAGTGCAAAAAAGATTCCCCCGATTGTTCCAAGAATCATTGCCACAAAATTACTTTTTTTCATCTTCTCTCTCCTCCTACTTTTCCATTGCTTTCATCTGACGTGCTTTCTGCTCTTCTGCAAGTCTTGCTTTTGCCTCTTCAATCGACTCACCGTCTTTTGTCAGGAACTGGTCCACAAAAGAATCCGATATTTTGTTGAATCCTCCGACGGCTCCTTCCTCAATCTTTTTGTAGCCGCCGACTACTTTTTCTGCTATTTTTTCATTCGCCTTTACAAGCCTTGACTTTGCCATTATTCGTTCCTCCTTCATTGATCTTCATCTGATGGTATAAGAATACAGCCCGAATATTGGCAAAACATTTCTGTTTTGTTTGCGAAATATTAAAAAACACCGGAGCATTATCTGCCCCGATGTTTCTATTGGCTCTGGTATATATTACTACATACGTTGCGTTTTTATCTTTGCCTTTTTATATAATCATGCCATACTGGCAGGATTAACTAAATATGTATGTTTTTATGCACTCCTCAATTTCAGTTTTATCTATTTTATTGCACGAAAAACAAATTCACCAGCAGATTCATCATAATCGATCAGCTTCTGTGCCTTTAAATTAGCAAAGATCTTTTCTTGGAATGAATCTGCATCTAAATAGTTTTTCCCATCATGTATATCTTTCACTACGCCTACTTCAGGTATCATCTCTATATCAATAAAATGCTCCATATATTGACTGATATCATCGAGATGAATCAAAGGACTGCCTACCGGAAATCCATGTTCTATATTATATTTCTCATACTCTTTTATAAATGTCTTGTGCTCCGGTAATTGAATCTTTGTAAAAAGAGCTTTGTTCAGCGAGTGATATGCCAAATGATAGAGCCCATGAACAAACAGCGCAACATGTCTGCCTGATTTATAATGAAGAGTATCAAAAAAGATCTCTTCCTGCACCCAGTTCGATCTTGTAACGGTATCGCATAATTCAAGTAAGCAGCTTGAAATTTCAGAAGTTGTTTTTCGGCCTCCCGCCCCACTTCTTGATCTTTCCAGTATATGGCATACATCATATTATAATGTCCGTTATAATATCCGTTATCTGAGGTTCCCAGAGAAACCGGCATACTTTTGCTGATAAGTTTTAAATCATTGGCCGCAAAAGCCAGAATTATATTCACCAGGCCACCAGATTGATCTTGTGCTGTATGCAGGCAATTATTTTGTATCATCCCAATTCTATTCCCTTGAAACAATCCGTTCAGCATGAAGGTCATATTGCCACTCTCGCAAGCCAGTTTTATTCCAAGAAAAATGAAATCTTTATACATTTGTCTATAAAACAATTTAAAACAGTTTTTCATTGGGTAGGACAGTAATCCGCTTTTTAGTTCGTTATAATTTTCCCTGCACTGTTCTTTCTTTTCAGCTATAGTTTTATTTTCTAATGCATCTATACAAATATGCTGTCTCATCATCTCGAAAACCTGTATTTTCCTTTCCCATGACCAGATACCGGCTCTAGGATTTCTGCCCTCAACAGTTTAGCAAGCAGCTTGGAGGCACTTGAATTCTAAAGTCCGAGCAGTTCGGCAACTGCAGTCCGCCCAAAAATCATGTCAAAACCAAACTTATCATACATGCCATAAATATGAGAAATTGTCTTTTCCGAAAAATCTGTCGCTTTCACTGCAAGCAGATTTTCAATGTCTACTTTTGGGTCCTGAATGTCTACTTTTCCTTCTCCAATGTCTACTTTCTGCATCTTCCAAAGTCCACTTATATGCAAATATCGGTTATGCAGTTCATTTTTTTCATTTAAAAGGAGATTCCTCAAAAACAATTCCAGATACTCCGTCGTTTCATGAATCCCTTTCTGCAGGTTTGTGTAATTCGCACGAACTAATGCATTTCTGAAATACCAGGAATGCTCTGGAAAAATATCGTTAGTCACTGAGAATCCAAGTGTCTTCATATATTTAATAAAAAATACCGCTGTTGTTCTCGTATTGCCCTCTCCAAAGATATGAATCTGCCATAATCTTGAGACAAATACCTCCAGATGATGGATAATCTCATTCATCAAAAGCCCTTTATAACTGAACCCTCTCTCCTGAGAAAAATCATATTCCAGTGTGGACCTTAGCTCAGAGGCGCTTCCATATAAAACCGTTCCCCCGTCCAGAACCCACTCTTTCTTTGTGATATTATAATCTCTT
>CAJFMZ010000065.1 GCA_904393575.1 uncultured Sellimonas sp.
CCAAAATATGTCGCGGTAGTAACGGGAGGGCGGGCTGAGAACACCTGCCTGTTAAAAGAGCATTTTGACTATATCTTCTTCACCGGAAGCCAGTCCGTCGGCAAAGAGGTGATGCGAAATGCGGCCGAATACCTGACACCCGTTACGCTGGAGCTTGGCGGGAAAAGTCCGTGCATCGTTGACCAGACTGCCGATATCAAGCTGGCAGCCAGACACATTGTGTTTGGCAAATATCTGAACTGCGGCCAGACCTGTGTTGCTCCGGACTATATCTACTGCCACAGATCAGTCAAGGATCGTCTCATCAAAGAAGTAAAGAAACAGATCCAGAAGCAGTATGGAAAGCAGCCGCTTCACAATCTGGATTATGGGAAAATCATCAATGAAAAGCATTTTGACCGGATTCTGGGACTGATCGACAAAAAGAAGGTCGTCTACGGAGGAAATTCTGACCGGAGGACACTGCAGATCGAACCGACCGTACTGGATCATGTGACCTTTGAGGATGCCGTCATGCAGGAAGAAATTTTCGGGCCGCTGATGCCGGTTCTGACGTTCGAAAATCTGGATGAAGTAATCCGAACGGTCAACGACAGGCCGCATCCTCTGGCACTTTACTTCTTCACTTCAGATCAATCTGCTGCCCGGAAAGTTACGGCCCGCTGCGGATTTGGCGGAGGCTGCATCAATGATACGATCATTCACCTGGCTACAACGGAGATGGGCTTTGGAGGATTTGGAGAAAGCGGCATGGGTGCTTATCACGGAAAAACCGGGTTTGATACCTTCACCCACTATAAGAGTATTGTGGACAAAAAGACCTGGCTGGATCTTCCAATGCGATATCAGCCATACCGAAAACTTCACGAAAAGATGGTCCGCTTCTTCCTGAAATAAAAAAATGGAATGAGTTCTCCATTACAGGTATTTTAGAAAAATGAAAAGCCCTGTCGCATGCTGTCTACGCGGCAGGGCTTCTGATTATTTTACTTCCACAAGCTCGATATGGAAATTGAGTTCCTTTCCAGCCATCTCATGGTTGGCATCAAATGTAATGGTAGTCTCATCTTTCTCCACTACAGTGACCGGGAACGGCTGTCCGTACTGGTTGCTGAGGTAAGCCTTTTCCCCGGCTTCTAACTCTTCTGATCCAGGAAGCTGAGCGATTTCCACTGTGAAAATGGCATTTGGATCCGGCATGCCATATGCCTCTTCCGGCATCAGATGAATATCTACGGTCTGTCCGACTTCCATGTCTGCCACAGCGGCATCAAATCCACGGATCATCTGTCCCGCCCCGCAGATAAACTGCAACGGTTCTCCACGGTCGTAAGAAGAGTCAAACTGTGTGCCATCATTAAAGGTTCCTACGTAATGAGTCCGGCAGATTTTTCCTGCATTTCGCCCGGTGATCGGAGGCTGTGCCCCTCCACAGCCATGGCATCCACCGCAGCCACCGCTGCAGGAATGTTCTTCTTCGTGATGTCCGCAGCTGTGTCCCTCTTCATGGTGATGGTCACAGGTTGCACCTGCAGATGTCAGCTCGCCTTTCAGATATGCTTCTACAGCCTGATCCGCATCTCCCTGTGCGCCGGAGCAAAGAGTAATCTCCGCTTCCTGAAGTGCGTCCTGTGCTCCTTCTCCGATGCCGCCGCAGATAAGCACATCTACTCCCTGATCTGCAAGAAGACCTGCCAGTGCGCCGTGTCCGGTTCCGTTCGAACTGATCACTTCACTGGAAACTACCTTCTGATCCTCCACTTCATATACTTTGAAAGATTCTGTTTTTCCAAAATGCTGGAAAATCGTTCCATTCTCGTAAGCTACTGCTATTTTCATGTTTCTTTTCTCCTCTTGATTCATTTTCTCGTATAGAATATTATAACCTATCACGGACGTATGTACAATTAGAATCTCTCCTTTCCATGGATCAATTCTCCACAATGTCCGTCTCGGCATGATATGTTCACTCCTTATTCCCTTTTATGGCAACACCAGCTCCGGATGGAAGTTCAGATAGTCTCCTGATACGAGCAGGTACCGGATTCCTCTGTAATTCCCCCGGATACTGTCTCCAAATCTCTGCTCTCCATGACAGTGGGAATACACAACCGCTTCCACACCATATTCTTCGGCAATCTCCGTAAATGGTGACGTCCTCTCCAGAACACTGGTCGGCGGATAATGCAGAAACATGACAAATTTGCGATATCCGGCCTCTTCTGCCTGACGGAAGGACTCTCTCAGCCGCTCCAGTTCTCTTGCCACCAGTTTTTTCGCCTGCGCTTCCCGTTCTTCATCCCATCCCAGGATCTTCCCCTGAAAATTCAGATAGAAAGGTCCTTCAAACGTATATCCTTTCGTTCCTACCAACGCATAGTCCTGATATGCGGCAAAATTATTCTGCAAAAAAAAGAGCCGTCCGTCATATTCCTCATTCAGCCGTCTGGTCTTCTTCGCATCCCAGAACATATCATGATTGCCCCGCAGCAAAATCTTTCGCCCTGGAAGCCGTTCTATAAATGCAAGATCCTCCCGGCATTGGGAAAGTTTCCTGCCCCAGGAGTGATCTCCGGTCAGTACAAGCGTATCCCGCGGCTTCACAATACGGTTCACATATTTTTCAATTTTACGCTCATGATGCTTCCACACATTTCCAAATGCATCCATTGGTTTATCTGCCTGAAAGCTTAGGTGAAGATCCCCTAACGCATACAACGCCATCCAACATCACCTCCCCTGCCTATGACTCTGTCAGAAATCGTATCTGACAATGTCACAGTTTTTTATACCAAATGCCGCATATTCTTCGTTTGTCATCTCATTGAAATAGGACTGTACAACTCTGGCAATCCCATTGTGCGCAACCAGAATATATGTCTTTTCGTCCGACTCCGCCTTGATATCGTCCAGCAGATTGTAAATTCGTTGTGCCAGCTGAAGGGTCGATTCTCCATTTCCGTGATGGCTGGCAAACTGTTCTTTTTCCTTCTGAAAATCAGCGGCATTTCTCGGAGAGGTTCCCTCCCATTTTCCAAAATTCTGTTCGATTAATCGCAGCTCTTCCCTGGCCGGGATCCCCATGATTTCGGAAATATGCTTCGCTGTCTCTGCGGCCCTGACAAGCGGGGAATACAGGATTTCATCCGCCTGGATTCCTTCGTCCAGAAACTTCTTCCCGGTCTCCACGGCCTGCTGATGTCCGTACTCGGTCAGTTCGCTGTCCGTTCTTCCACAGATCTTATTTTCCACATTCCATACCGTCTGTCCATGTCTTACAAAATAAAAATGTCCCATATCTTTCTATCTCCTGTTTGATTTTTCATTTGAAAGGAACCGTTCCACCACCTGGTTGAATTGTTTCGGATTTTTTACCGCAATAAAATGATCCCCTTCTATGCAGACAAATCGTGCCCCTGGAATACTTTTTGCGATTAATAAGGAATGACGGTGCCGGATCATATCATTCTTTCCAACCAGGACCAGTGTCCTTGCCGAAATTCGTTTCAGATCTTCCGGGCGGATATACGGATCCCGCACCATAAGCCCCAATAGTTCCTTTTTCCTTCTGGCCGCAGCAGAATACGGCGCGGCCAGGGACGCAGCCCCATACCCCGCCAGAATTGGCAGGACAACGAGTGGCTTCATTCCGGCCGGATACAGATTGGCTCCATTTAAAATCAGTCTTTTCACCTTTTCCGGATATTGTAACGCAAACACCATTGCGATATTTCCGCCGTCGCTGAATCCGAGAATATCCGCTCTCTCAATTTCCCTTTCTTTCATAAAGCAGCACAAATCCTCTGCAAACTGTCGGATTGTAAACGGCGCCTTCCCTCTTGGACTTTTTCCATGTCCTCTTGTATCCACCGCTATAACTCTGCGTGTCTTGGAAAAATATGCAATCTGCCTTGCAAAATACCGGCTGTTTTCTCCATTGCCATGAAGCAGAATCAATGGTTCCCCCGTTCCCCTTTCAATCGAAAAAAGCTTAATCTCATTCATCTGATTCTCTCCCAATGCTGTTTACCCGAACAGTTCTTTTGCCTTATTCATTCTTTCCACTACCGGCACATCAAACGGGCAGCGTGTCTCGCAGCCTTTGCAGGC
Source organism: uncultured Sellimonas sp. (assembly GCA_904393575.1). Lineage (GTDB taxonomy): Bacteria > Bacillota > Clostridia > Lachnospirales > Lachnospiraceae > Sellimonas. The sequence continues at coordinate 4,111 of CAJFMZ010000065.1, forward strand.
AATGCAGTCCCTGGCATTGGCGGACAGGCCCTCATAATGTGCCTTGACCGTTGCAGGTACTTCTTCCTGCATGACAGCCAGATCATAAAGCTTGTTCACCATGGCAATATCGATTCCCGCCGGACAAGGAGCACAATGTCCACAGTATGTGCATTGTCCGCTGTAGGCATGATGCGGTGCCTTTGCGAGGACGCTTGCGTAATCCTTTTCCTCTTCCGAAGCAGTCTCATATGCTACTGCTTCCCTGACATGCTCCGGTGTATCATATCCTGCAAGCACACTTGCCACGCCTGGTCTTGTCAGAGCATAGTGGATGCACTGAACCGGAGTCAAAGCCACGCCAAACGGGGATGTCTGAGGTGAAAAGAGGCGGCCTCCCGCATATCCTTTCATGACAGTAATTCCCACACCTCTCTGCTCACAGATCTGATACAGTTCGGCGCGCTCCGGATCGATTCCCTGCAGGTGTTCTTCATAGGAATCGGCAAAATATGTGTTCAGATCCTCACTTGCCGGAAGTAGATCAAAGGCCGGATTGATGCTGAACAGAATCATCTCAATTTCCCCGCTTAATGCCGCAAGTCTGGCTACTTTTGGATTGTGGGTACTCATTCCGATATGATGAATGATTCCCTTCTCTTTTTGCTCTTTGACATATTGAAGAAATTCTCCTTCCACAATGCGGTGGAACTCTGCCTCCTCGTCCACAAAATGAATCATGCCAAGATCGATATAATCGGTCTGAAGGCGTGTCAGCAGATCCTGAAATGCTTCCTCTACTTTCCCAAGGTCTCTGGTACGGACATACTGACCGTTCTGCCAGGTAGATCCAAAATGTCCCTGGATAATCCATTTTTCTCTCCTGCCCGTTAGCGCTTTTCCGATATTGGATCGCACGTTCGGCTCTGACATCCAGCAGTCCAGAATGTTGATTCCATAGCCTTCACAGCAGTCAATGATCTCCTTAACCTCAGCTTCATTGTGGCGTTCCAACCACTCTGCGCCAAGTCCAATCTCGCTGACTTTCAGTCCTGTGTTTCCCAAATCGCGGTATTTCATACCTTGCAAATCCAGCTTTCCCTGACTCATCTTTTCACATCCTTTCTCATTCATTCTCCTCGTATATGCTGCTCCTTCCGCTTAACAGTTTCCTGTATAGACATACTTCAAATATTGCTCCGCTGTCTCTTTCAGCCTGTACACCAGGCCCACATCAGTGGCCTGCTTATCCGTCATTTTAGATCTTGGGAAAAATCTGGAGATATGCAGTGGAATGTCCGGGCTCAATGAAGCGATCCATTCTGCCTCCCGCTCCATTTCATTTATGGAATCGTTTTCTCCGGGCACAATCAGTGTAGTGAGTTCTACGTGACATGCCTCTGCCGCTTTTTGAATAAATGCTTTCACCGTGTCCAGATCTCCTCCCAGTTTTCTGTAGTAACTTTCGGTAAATCCTTTTAGGTCAATATTCATCGCATCGATATACGGGAGAATCTCTTCCAGAATTTCCAGTTCCACCGAACCGTTGGTAACTACCACATTTTTCATCCCATAATCTTTCACGAGGCGGGCGGTATCCCGAACGAATTCATATCCTGTCAAAGGTTCATTGTAAGTAAATGCCACTCCGATATTTCCGGAACCACGATAGCGGAAGGCAAGCTCCGCCAGGTCTTCAGGTAATATTTCCTGCCATCCGGTCTGATCCTGTCCCGCCATGGATATTTCATGATTCTGACAAAACGGACAGCATAGATTGCACCCGAAGCTTCCCACAGAAAGGATTCTGCTGCCGGGATAAAAGCGGGCAAGCGGTTTCTTTTCGATGGGATCCAGCATCGCAGAAGTCACTTTTCCATAGCTGACACTGACGATTTTTCCCTGCTCGTTCTTTCTTGCTCTGCATCTGCCGTACTGTTCCTCCCGCAGTACACAATGATGCATACAGACCGGACAGATTACTCTGTCATCCAGGGCACCTGTCTTTTCTTCTTGTTTCTCTATCAAGCTCAATCGTGTCTCACCACCTCAAACCGCTCCAGCTCAACATCCGTTTCATCGTCCGGAATGCCTGCTTTTCTTTTCGCGATGGCAATCTGTTCCTCTACCGTTCTGACCCCTTCCAGATTCGGCAGCAGCAGCCCGCGTCTGACTCCTTTGCTCACAATGACCCCATAACGCTTTACATCCAGCTGCTCCGATGAAGTGATTTTCTCTGTCGTTCCGAGAACATCCACGCTGTATAAGAGCCTTTCCAGTTCTTCTTTCTCTACTGCATCAAACCTTGGATCTTTTATCGCCGCACTGATAGCATTTTCAATAATTTCCTCCGCAAGATTCTGACGCACCGGAGCGATAGTCCCGATGCATCCCCGCAATCTTCCCTCTTCCTTGAGCGACACAAACACGCCTGCCCTATTCTGGTATAATTCTTCCGGCAGCCCTTCCGGTGCCTGCAGTTTTCGCCCTGTACGCACATACGTTTCAATCGCACGCCGTGCAAGTTTCACATAGGCATCTTCACTTTTGGCATGTTCTTTGGCCTCTCTTTGGATCCGCTCCTCGTACTGCCGCAGGAAGTCTCTCTTTGGATCTGTCTCTCCTGCTTCAAACGTGCATACTCCGTATCCGACTCCAAAAGGACCTTCATAGGAGAGTTTCTCGACTTTTACTTCTCTTCGGTCCAGTGCCCCTGCAAGTATGAGAAAGGAGCGGTGTCCACACTCAGCGGCCTGACCGCAGAATTCCTCTGTAAATTCAAAGAGCTGATCAAACCTGGCACTTCCCATCACCTGCATAATCCGTTCATCGTACTCAGGACCTTCCTCCTGAAATCCATAAGGTCCATCTGCTTTCAGTCGATGAGACAAATCGCCGCTTCCGATCACCGCAACCGTCCTTCCACACAATTCTGCCGTTTTCTGAATACACTGCCCCAGCATGTAATGTTTGGAAAACGGAAGGCCTGACAGCCCGATCCGTACCACCCGGTATTTCGTATCGTATTGATTCAAAAACCAGAGCGGAATCATCGTCCCATGATCCAGCCTTTTATCCCGTTCTCCCAAAGTACCAGCGGGAATCTCTCTTGCCTCGGCCTCTCTTGAAAGTATTTCCACAAATTCCGTATCATACTGCACCTGGATTGACACATTGGGTGCACCGAATCGTCCAAAGTTCCCTTCTGCGCTTCTTCCTGGCGAAATATGGAAATAATCTGCATACATCACAGAGTGCGGGGACAGCACGACAACGGTATCCGGCTTCCACTCTGCAATCTTCCGGGCCGCCCTGTGATATGCATCGATTGTATTCGGAATCTGGCGCTCCTGCCCGCGCCCTACATCCGGTATAATCAACGGCGGATGGGGAACCATCACTGCTCCTTTTACTGACATCCTGTTTCCTCCTTTCCAGACTCTCAATGCGCTACTCTGATTTTTGGTCGGCGTCTGCCATGACTTTCAACTCTTCTGCCAATTCCGGCGGCACACTCCTGGCACTTCTGACCGGCCCTACTCCGTATTGTTTCATCTTCTCTTTTGACATCTGATCCGGAAGAAAACGATGCCGAAGCTTCAAGGTCATAGTCCTGTTCCAGCCATTTCCATCCTTCCTTTGATCCGGCATCTCCTCCGTTCCAATCACATCACACTGGTACAAAACGGCTGAAACCGGTGCCGCCATATAAATATAAACCAAATCTCCGGTGTAAATGCCACCCCGCTGATGCCATTCGATTTCACTGCTTGTTTCAAATGCTTTTTCCAGGTCAAAATACTTTGGATTTGCCGGAATCATCCATGCCTTTTTCTTCCTGAACTGTGTCGCCTTCCTGGATTTTCTACTTGCCGTCAACAGGTAACTGGCATCCAAAAGGGAAAAGACCTGTTCTTTTTCTACTGTTCCGTCCAGAAGAATCGTGATCCAGTTCTTCTTATTCATGTGATATCCCGGAAGAATTCCCTTTCCCGACACAAGAAATCCTGCCATTTCCGGATCACATTTTACATCCAGAATATCTATATCATCCGTTCCCGGAAGCCCCAGATTCTCTTTCTTTACTTCCAGAACAAGGCCATACCATTTTTGATTGTCTTCATGCCGCAGTACAAAATCCGGTGTTTTCCATGGATAATCCGGCTTTGTGCCATAGGTTTTTAAAACATACGCGAGAACATCCTCTTTTTTACACGTTCCCTGTGATTCTGTTTTCTGCATCCCAATCACCTCTTTTCCATTTTAACACGCCTCAGAAGATGTTTCATCTTCTTTCCAAAAGAAAATGACACAGCGGAGAGGTCCCTGTGTCATTTTTTTCGATCTGTTATTTTATCTGTTCTCTGAGCAGCTCAAAATCAGGAAAGAAGCTCTCTTACCATCTCCGCGTCAAACGTCACGGTCTTTATATGGTCCACTTCAATCTGATAGAGCGCATTAGCCGCAAGATGCTCTGCCGCCTGCTCCAGATCACGGATTCCGCTCGTATCTTTGTGAAGATCGATGACTGCATCCAGCCCATCCTCGGTCAACGTGCACTCATTCTCCTGCATACCAATTCGTTTCAGTACCTTCGGAAGCGCGTACCGGGAGAAAATCACCTTTTTCTCTTCCGGCGTATAATCCGGGAGTTCGATCACGGCAAATCTGGACATCAAAGGTGCACTGATCTGATCTTTGTCATTTGCCGTGGCGATCGGATAGACTCCCACCGTCGGAATCATACATTCGATGTAATTGTCCGTAAATCCGAGATTGTCAAGGAGCGTAAGGAGCACATCCGCCGGATTACCGTTTCCTTTTCCGGACGCTGCCTTGTCAAGCTCATTGATAATAAAGACCAGATTGGACTCGCCTGCCATGGAAAAGGCATCCATGATAATCCCTGGTTTTGCGTTTGCATAAATCCGGGAACTTCCGGTCAACTGTTCCGGATCATTGATGGAACTCATATCCAATGTGGTCCACGGAAGTTTCAAAATCCGCGCCACCGCATAGGCAATCTGAGACTTTCCGGTCCCTGCAGGTCCTACCAGCAAAAGTCCATAGGCCGGGAGTGTATGAGTACGGTTAATCTGGATAATTGTCTCAATGATCCGCTGCTTGACCTGCTCCATCCCGTAGAGTTCCTCATCCAGAATTTTTCTTGCTTCATCCGGGTCAATCGCCTGGAAATAATGTCCTTTCCACTGGATATTCATCATAATGGACAGAGCTCTCTGAGCATGTCTCCGCTCCTCTGCAGAAACTTCATGCGAACGTGCCACAGCAAGATTTCTTCTCGCCCAGAGGCGAATATTGTCCGGCAGCGTCCTTCCTGCGCAGGTAATAAAATCCGTAATACTCTGAATACTGGTTAGCTTCATACTGTCTCCGGTTTCCTCTTCCTCTTCATCCGGAAGCTCCTCCGATGGTGCATCACTTGATAAAAGCCGTTCAATCATAAACTGCAGGAATCCATCCTCCGCGGAAAGTTTAGATCCGCCTCCAAAAGCAATTTCCCGGATTTTATAGACAGCATATCCGTCCTCCCGATCTGCTCCGGAAAGACGTACATTGATATGATTCTCTCCCATCCATTTCAGGAGACTGACAAATCTTGCATCGATCTGTAAAATGTCGGCACTGACCGTCCCCTCATCACATTTGAATTCAAATGCGGTCTTCCGAACCGGATTGGTAAATACTCCAATAGAATGATGGTGAAGCTTCCCTTCGCTGTTGTCCAAAATCAACATCGGGTGCTCCGCCGATGCCTCCGGTTCACTGGAATAGAATACCTGATACGTACATTCCGGCTCTTTTCCCTTTTCCGGTGTATTATTAAAATCAAAAACTGGCATAGTACATACTCCTGTCTAATAATAAAATTTTCTTTAGTTTATCATAAAATCCGAGCCGGGACAATCTAGGATTCTTTTCTGCCCCGTGAAATTTGCGGTTCCGGCTTATTCAAGAGCTCTTTTATCATGCCCTCCTCACTTTTCTCCCACTCGGCCTGAATCCGCTCCTTCTTACACTGATAGTGCAGCGCCTCCAGCGATTCATTGGCTGCCGTCCGGTCAATAATCGACTTCACAAGACGATCCAGCTCTGAATCATCTCTGTAATCCGCAGGAGCAAAGTACCGGATCCTGCCGTCACGCATCATTTTATATACCTTCGACTTGTCCTTTGTCTTTGCATCGTATACACCAATAGAATGTCCTCCATAGGTATTGACAAGCTTCATACATGGGATATCTGTATCACTGTCCCCAATATAGATGATATTTCGGAATGGTACTCGGACTTCCTCCGGTGAAAAGGATTCATTGACTGCCGGATCATTAATATCCAGCACTCCTTTTTCAATCCGAAACAGAAACTGCGTTTTGCTTGTATAATTGATCACCTGAGCCGGCCAGACTGCCACACCATGATCATTAAAATAAAAGGAACTGGCATAGATTTTCTCGAAGGCTCCGGCTCTTGCAACTGAGGTTCCTTCAATCATCTCTTTAAGGCCGGAAGAAATAATATAATGCTCCACAATCACATCTTTCCTGCTTCCATAATTTCGTATTCTTTCAAACCACTGGTCCACTCCCGGATACAACTGGACATGAGCACCATATTCCGCCAGTTTCTGACGGGTAAAGAGCACCTTTCCTTCCGCCTCCTGTTTCATCAGATACATGTAGGCCAGATTCTGATCCATTTCATTTTCTGATGCAAGAATATTGGATCGTTCCCAGAATTCAGGGACATCATATCCGACCGACTGAATGTAGCCTTGTGCCTGCATATCATCCGGCGATAAGGTTTTGTCAAAATCATAGCAGATTGCAACAACCGGTCTGTCTTCTTTGTGTTTCCTTACATATTCTTTTCCTGTCACACCTCATCCCCTCCCTGTCTCATGAGATCTACCAGGTGCTTTTGTCCCTTTTCCGTAAAGAAAAAGATCTCATATGTATTTCCTTTCTCACTAATTCGTTCTGCCGATTCTATTCCGGCATTTCTTCCCTTCTCTGTCAGGACTGTGCTGGTAAATCCATTCTGAAATCGCTTTTTCAGACATCCCTCCTCCAGAAGGCGTTCCGTGAGCCATTTGTTCGT
>CAJFMZ010000066.1:0-3357 GCA_904393575.1 uncultured Sellimonas sp.
AGGAACAATTTGTATTCTCGCTTATCCACTGTAAGATCAGGAGCTGATTCTGTATTTTCTGGTCGTAATTTCACTTTTCTTTCCGTTTCCGTCAATCAGCACCACATTCAGTTCCGTATCCTCATAAATCGCAAAGGCTCCCGTATACTGAATAGACTGGTCTGTCGGCTCCGTTCCGTCCAGTGTATAATATGCCGTATATCCGTCCGGCACTTGAACCTCCACATTGACTGGTTCAGAATACTGCCCGGTGGTCGGTGAAACAGCCGGTGCGTCCGCTACCGGGAACTGAATTGTATACGTCTTTTGTACCTCAACGCTCTCAATTCCCTTCTTATTTACAAAAATCGCACGGACCGTCGTTTCTCCTTCCTGATTCAGCTGGATCGGCTCTGTGTATTTCGTGCTGTCAACGGTTGCTTCGCTGCCATCCAGTGTATAGTAGATAGTGCCCTCTTCTTCACTGCTCAAGGTAAGCTCCTGCACATTGTCATAGACTTTGTCCTCATCCAGGCTGAATTCCGGAATTTTCGCAACATAATCCTTGAGTTCTGTCAGAATCTGTTCATTGGTGCAGATACTCAAAATTCTGGAAATCTTTTCTGTCTGTTCCGCATCTTCATAATACTCAACTGCAGCCCGGTATACGCCGATGCTGTCCGGATATTCATCCACCGCCTTCTGGAAAAGAGCATCCGCCTTCTCATCCTGATTCTGGCTGTGATAGAGATCGGCCAGTCTGAAGTATGCTTCTGCTTTTTCTCCGTTTTTATCAATCGCTCTTAAATAGAGCGCTTCCGCTTTTGTATCATTTCCGTTTACTTCCGCTCTTTTCCCCTGGTTTACCACTCCGGTATATGTATTTCGATAGATCAGAACTGCAATTCCTATGATCGCTGCAAGAATCAGGATCATAGCCAGAATCAAAAGCCGCCTCAGTCTTCTCTTCCGACGCATCCGCTCAGCCTTTGCCCGTTTTCTTCTCCTTCTGATCTCTTCCTCTGACAGTCTGTCTCCTGGATTTGTCCTATTTTGCATGTTCCCTTATTCTCTCCTCTTTTTCCGTGCCGCCTCCACACAGTTATTCATCAGCATAGCAATCGTCATCGGGCCAACTCCCCCCGGCACCGGCGTAATCGCTTCTGCTTTTTCTTTTACATGTTCAAAATCCACATCCCCGCACAGTTTTCCATTCTCATCCCGGTTCATACCGACATCAATGACAACAGCGCCTTCTTTGACGCCGTCAGCCTTGATCAGCTTCGGGCTTCCTACCGCTGCCACCAAAATATCAGCTCTTCGTGTAATTTCGCTGAGATTCTTTGTTCTGGAATGGGCAATGGTTACGGTGCCGTTCTCTGCCAGTAGAAGCAGTGCCATCGGCTTCCCTACATGATTGCTTCTTCCGACTACAACACATTCCTTCCCTTCAACCTCGTATCCGGAACGTTTGATCAGTTCCATGACTCCGGCAGGTGTACAGGAGCGGAACCCATCTGCTCCGATGCACAGGGCACCGATACTTTCCGGAAGGAATCCATCTACATCCTTTTTCGGAGAAATCATTCTGGTAATTTTCTCCTCGTCAATCTGTTCTGGAAGAGGCAGCTGGACGAGAATGCCATCCACTGTATCGTCCTCATTGAGATTTTTTACCAGTTCCTCCAGTTCTTCCTCGGTTGTCTCTTTTGGCAGCTCGTAGGACCGGGATTCGATTCCGATATACTCACATGCCCGTTTCTTATTTCTTACATAAATAGCAGACGCACTGTCATCACCAACGAGTACGACAGCCAGACACGGGGTAATGCCCTGTGTCTTCATCTCTGCCACTTCCTGTTTCAATTCCTCCTTGATTTCAGCAGAAATTGCCTTTCCATCAATCAGTACTGCCATGTTTTCGTCTCCTTTATCATTTAAAACAGCCCCGTAATCTTTCCATCGTCTGTCACATCGATGTTGTTTGCTGCCGGAACTTTCGGCAGACCAGGCATTGTCATCACAGCTCCTGTCAGTACGACAACGAACCCTGCGCCCGCACTGACATAGACTTCTCTGACATGAATCCGGAATCCCTCCGGCCGTCCGAGAAGCGTCTGGTCATCAGACAGGGAATACTGTGTTTTTGCCATGCAGACCGGAACAGTTCCAAATCCCATTTCTTCGATTTTCGCAAGCTGTTTCAAGGCTGCCTTATCGTAATCCACTCCGTCTGCCCCGTAAATTTCTCTTGCCACCGTCTCGATTTTTTCTTTCAAAGACAGCTCATCTGCATAAAGAGGATGGAAGTGGCTTTCTTTTGTTTCCAGTGTCTTCAGCACTTTCTCTGCAAGTTCTACGCCGCCTGCTCCACCTTCTGCCCATACATTTGCAATGGCAAATTCACAGTTTCTTTCTTCACAGAACTGCTTCACATATTCCTTCTCTGCCTCGGTATCTGCGGAAAAGGCATTCAAAGTTACTACAACCGGCACGCCGAATTTCTGCAGATTTTCGATATGCTTTTCCAGATTGACAATTCCTTTTTTCAGCGCTTCCAGATTTTCTTCATTCAATTCATTTTTCGGTACACCACCGTTGTATTTCAGTGCACGGATTGTTGCCACCAGTACTACCGCATCCGGTTTCAGTCCGCTCATACGGCACTTGATGTCCATGAATTTTTCTGCGCCCAGGTCTGCACCGAATCCTGCTTCCGTGATGGTAAAATCACTCATTTTCAGAGCCATCTTTGTAGCCTGCACACTGTTACATCCATGGGCAATGTTTGCAAATGGCCCGCCGTGTACGAGAGCCGGTGTATGTTCCAGAGTCTGGATCATATTTGGCTTGATCGCATCCTTTAACAGGGCCGCCATTGCGCCGGTCGCATGAAGATCCTCGGCTGTTACCGGCTTTCCATCGAAGGTGTAGGCAACGATAATCTTGCCAAGTCTCTGTTTGAGATCCGACAGGTTATCGGCAAGACAGAGGATCGCCATAATCTCAGAAGCCACTGTGATAACAAAATGATCCTCCCGAACCATACCATCCATCTTATTTCCAAGACCGACTACGATATTTCGAAGTACACGGTCATTCATGTCAACACAGCGTTTCCATACAACCTGTCTTGGATCAATTCCAAGCTGGTTGCCCTGCTGAATGTGGTTGTCAAGGAGTGCTGCCAGAAGATTATTCGCGGAGGTAATAGCGTGAAAATCTCCGGTAAAATGAAGATTCAGATCTTCCATCGGAACAACCTGGGCATATCCGCCTCCTGCTGCTCCGCCTTTGATTCCGAAGCAAGGTCCAAGGGATGGCTCACGAAGAGCAATGACCGCTTTCTTCCCAAGCTTTGCCATCGCTTCACCAAGT
>CAJFMZ010000066.1:3424-14634 GCA_904393575.1 uncultured Sellimonas sp.
TCCCATTTGGGCGGTCTTTGATCTTGTCCCATAATTCTGCTGACAATTTGGCTTTATACTTTCCGTAAAATTCCAGATCGTCTTCTTCAATTCCGATCGAAGCTGCTACATTTTTGATTGGTTCCATGACCGCTTCCTGCGCAATCTGAATGTCTGTTTTCATTTTCCTTCCTCCATTTCTTCCCCTATACGTGTTCTTCTATGTACTGGTCAAACTGTTCCTTTGACATCAGAACCTTTCTTGGTTTGGTGCCCTCTTCTTCCCCGACGACACCTGCTTCATAAAGCTGATCCATAATTCTTGCCGCACGGTTAAATCCGATTTTAAATACTCTTTGCAGCATTCCGATGGAAGCTTTATCCTTTTCAATGATAAAATAGCCTGCATCCTTAAAGTACACATCCCGGTCCTCACCGGCTCCTCCTGTTCCCGAACCGGAAACGCCGCTGGCCGCATTGGACATGTGAGTCTGGACTTCCTCGTCATAAGACGCATTGCCATTATTCTGTACAAGATAATCCACCACTGCCTGTACTTCCTTGTCGGAGACAAAGGCTCCCTGTACTCGCACCGGCTTCTGATACCCGGCCGGATAGAACAGCATGTCTCCCTTTCCAAGAAGTTTTTCTGCGCCATTCATATCGATAATCGTCCGGGAGTCCACACCGGATGACACGGAAAAGGCAATTCTGGAAGGCATATTTGCCTTGATCAGACCAGTGATGACATTGACCGAAGGTCTCTGTGTTGCAAGCACCAGATGGATCCCTGCTGCCCTGGCAAGCTGTGCCAGACGGCAGATCGACTCCTCCACATCTCCTGGCGCCACCATCATCAAGTCTGCGAGCTCATCTACAATAATCACGATCTGCGGCATCTTCTCCGGTTTTTCCTCATCAGTTTCAATATTCTGTACGCTCTCTACTTTGGCATTAAATCCCTCCATATCGCGCACTTTATATTTTTCAAACAGCTGATACCGCTTCATCATCTCCGCCACGGCCCAGTTCAAGGCGCCGGCTGCCTTTTTCGGATCTGTCACAACCGGAATCAGCAGATGAGGGATCCCGTTGTAAACACTCAGCTCCACCACCTTCGGATCAATCATGATGAGCTTGACCTCCTGGGGAGATGCCTTATACAGAATACTCATAATCAGCGTATTGATACAGACAGACTTTCCGGATCCCGTCGCTCCGGCCACAAGAAGATGCGGCATCTTTGCAATATCAGATACCACTGTCCTGCCGCTGATGTCCTTTCCTACTGCAAAGCTGATTTTGGACTTGGCCGTCCGGAACTCCTCTGTCTCCAGGAGATCTCTCAGCTGTACGGTGGAATTGCCCTTATTCGGCACTTCAATCCCAACAGCCGCCTTGCCTGGAATTGGTGCTTCGATCCGGATGTCCGCCGCCGCCAGATTCAGTTTCAGATCATCAGCCAGTCCTACGATCTTGCTGACCTTGACTCCCATCTCCGGCTGCACTTCATAGCGCGTCACGGCAGGCCCGCAGCTGACATTTGTCACAGTTACATTGACACCAAATGTCTTTAATGTCTGCTGAAGCTTGGCCGCCGTCTCTCTGAGATGCGCATCGGATTCTCCGGATCCTTTGGATCCATGTTTCAGCAGGCTCAGCGGAGGTGCATGATAGATCTGGACCGGTCTGGCAATGGATTGCTCAATCTCCGCGGTCACATGTTCCCGCGCCTCTTTCTCCTGGGCTTTTTCAAGAGCCCGGTCCTTTGATGCTGCCGGTTTCGGCGGAGTTGCTTCCTTCCATGCCGTGATTCCTTCCTCCGGAAGCTCCGAAAGATCCGGGACTGCTTCAAAGGCTTCTGCTGCCGGTTCTTCCTCCTCAAATGGAGTCTCCCTGGTAATGGTCAGCGTCTCTTCCGATGGTTCCGGCATCGGTTCTGCTTCTGCCGCTTCTTTCTGTCTCTTCGTCTCTTTGACCGCTTTCTTTTTCTCTTTCTTTTCTTCCTGGATTACCAGTTCCTGGATTTCCGGATTCCGTCCCTCCAGCGTAGTGTCAAAAGAAACGCCCTCAACCTTATGTTCCTGACGCTTCCTGGACTTCTCTGCTTTTGCCTTCTTTCTTTCTTCACGCTGTTCTCTGCGGTGCTCCCTTCCGGACCTTGCCTTCGTCTGAATCGTTCTTCCGGCTCTTTCCAGACTTTTCAGAAGGGAATGCTGAGTGATCAATATGAGACAGATCAGCATGAAAATGATCACAATGACATAGGAGCCGACAACTCCCAGTGCCGGTACCGTCAAATCCGTAATCACTTCTCCTATGGATCCGCCTGCCCTGTTGACAAGCTCCAGAAACGCACAGATCAGCACGGCAAGCACAACACCAGCCGTAAATTTAGTATACGCCCTGTGGTTTCCTCTGTTAGATATAAAAAAGGCTGTCCCCGCAAAAAACAGAAACGGGAAAAGATAGGAAAGCTGTCCAATCAGTCCTTCCATAAAGTTGGAAATATATCTTCCCACAACCCCTCCAAGTCCGAAATTGCTGATCAGCAGAAGGATCGAAACACCCAGTGCCACCAGGATGACAATTTCCTCTCTGACTACGGCTTCCCGCTCCATCTGCGCCTTGGTAGGCCGTCCGGACCGATTTGTTTTTGTCTTGGACCGTGTGGATTTTGTCCCTGTCTTTTTTGCTGTTGATTTTTTCTTCTTTGTCTGTGGCGTCTTCTGGGCCATGAAATATCCCCCTTGCTGCTCTCCCGCTTTTAGCAGGATTTCCCTTTTCGCTTATGTTTCATTATAACATTTTTAAAATATGATGTCATTATCTATTTTCAGAGCCCGTTTGGTTCCTTCTCTCTCTGATCAATTCGTAGAGCTTGGAAAACGCATCCCGGATCCCTCCAACTTCATCGATGATCCCTTCTCTGACCGCATCTTCTCCTTCCAGCAGTGTCCCGACATCTTTGACAAGCTGAGAGGAATCCAGCATCAACTCCTCCAGCCTTTCTTGCGTGATCCGGGAGTGTCTGGATATGAATCCGGTGATGCGGTCCTGCGTCCGTTCCATATTCCGATAGCTCTGGATGACTCCGATGAACATTCCGTTAGAACGGACCGGATGGACAATCATGGTACCGCTTGGTACGATGAAGGAATAATCCGCCGAAACTGCAAGGGGCCCGCCAATAGAATGGCTTCCGCCCAGGACCAGGGATACGGTCGGTTTACTCAAGGAAGCAATCATTTCCGCAATGGCAAGCCCCGCTTCCACATCTCCTCCCAGTGTATTGAGCAGAATCAGCACTCCCTCAATCTCATCGCTGGATTCGATCTCCGCCAGCCTTGGCAGGAGATGCTCATATTTCGTTGCTTTTGTATTTCCCGAAACGGCCTCATGTCCTTCGATTTCCCCAATGATGGTTAAAAGATAAACCTTGTAATCCCCATGTTTCCCTTCCAGTTCCAGACTGCCTGTTTCCTTGATCTGTTCCGTTTCTTTTTCCTGATTTTCCATAAAAAATACCTCCACATTTTCTGCTTAGTATGTGAAGGTATATGGAAATTATACGTTATACGAGCGCAAGCGCCTGTTCCAGATCAGCGATAATGTCATCTGCATTTTCGATTCCCACGCTGAAACGGATCAGATCCGGCTGTACACCTGCTTCCAGCAGTTCCTGGTCATTCATCTGTCTGTGTGTATGACTTGCCGGATGAAGAACGCAGGTTCTTGCATCTGCCACATGTGTCACGATAGCGGCCAGTTTCAGGTTGTCCATCATCTTGACCGAAGCGTCTCTACCGCCTTTCAGGCCAAAGGTAATAACACCGCATGTGCCGTTTGGCATATATTTTTTCGCCAGATCGTAATATTTGTTTCCTTCCAGCATCGCACAGTTTACCCAGGCAACCTTTTCATGGTCTTTCAGATAAGAAGCAACTTTCTTTGCATTCTCACAGTGGCGCGGCATTCTCAGATGCAGTGTCTCCAGTCCAATATTCAGAAGGAACGCATTCTGAGGAGACGGAATAGATCCAAGATCTCTCATCAGCTGCGCCGTTGCTTTTGTGATGTACGCGCCTTTTCCGAATTTCTCCGTATAGACAATGCCATGGTACGTCTCATCCGGCTGTGTCAGCCCAGGGAACTTATCCGCATGGGCATTCCAGTCAAAGTTTCCGCTGTCCACAATCGCTCCGCCTACTGTCATGGCATGACCATCCATATATTTTGTCGTTGAGTGAGTGACAATATCCGCTCCCCACTCAAACGGACGGCAGTTGATCGGTGTTGCAAATGTATTGTCCACAATCAGCGGTACACCGTGCGCATGAGCCGCCTTTGCAAACTTCTCAATATCAAGTACCGTCAGTGCCGGATTGGCAATCGTCTCGCCCATCACTGCTTTTGTATTCTCGCGGAACGCCGCATTTAACTCCTCTTCCGAGCAGTCCGGATCGATGAAGGTTGCTTCCACGCCCATCTTGCGGATCGTATGTGCATACAGGTTATAGGTACCTCCATACAGTGCGGAGGAACATACGATATGATCTCCCGCCTGAGCAATGTTCATAATTGCATAGAAATTGGCTGCCTGTCCGGAGGATGTCAGCATGGCCGCATATCCGCCTTCCAGATCGCAGATCTTCTCAGCTACCGCATCATTGGTTGGATTTTGCAGTCTCGTATAAAAGTATCCGCTGTCTTCCAGATCAAACAGACGTCCCATCTGTTCACTGGAATCGTACTTAAATGTTGTGCTCTGGTAAATCGGAAGGATTCTCGGTTCACCATTTTTCGGTTTCCACCCTGACTGGATACACTTTGTTTCAATGTTAAACTGTTCACTCATACCTTTGCTCCTCCTGTATTTTCTGGCTGGCACGGGAATAGAGATATTCCTGTTCCAGTTGATATATCATATTCGTATATAGTTTTCTGCACGCTTCCAGCTCTCCCTGCTCGATCAGTCCGATGCAGGGCTTTAAGTACGTCTGCCAGATTTTCTCATAAACCTCGTCAGCGTTGTCAAGCCTTTCGATCCGCTTTACGATCGTCGGCGCAATATTATAATATTCCTGAATTGTCCCGCGTCCTCCCGGAGACAAAGCCAGGTATTTGTCCCTGTATTCTCTCAGCGTCCTTAATTCGTAACACTCATCCGGCTTATTCAGAGAACGGCATACCGCTGTCGTCACATAACAGAGCCGGTTTCGGAATCCTCCGTTAATCTCCTCAAAGGAAGCCTTCTCTATTTTCATGTCCACAAGCGCAAGGCTGTTCCACTTCTCGACAATCTGTTCCGCCAGATCTTCCAGTTTCGGCTCTCTTCCAAATAGCAGAAGAGGAATCAGAAACGTGACAAGTCCGAAACTATAATCGGCTATCCTGATCTTCTGCTTCCGCTTTCCTGGTATCTCCTGTACCTTTCCAAGCACATAGTCCGGAATGCTCTGTGCAGCCTGCATGATCAGTATCTCTTTCTGTTCTCTTTCAGCCTCCCGGATCTGGCTGCAGAATCTGGAAAGCTCTCCACGCCGTCTTTCATAAAATCCGCGAAACGCCGGTTCATATGTACGTTTTTGAAAATTGCCCGACAGCTCCACTGCTTCTTCCAGCATGGAAATCATCTGTTTTTCTGGTCCTGTCTGCATAGGACCCCTCCCTTACAGTATATTCCAGAACTCTCTACTCTTCCCAGTTGTGGTATACTTCCTGCACGTCGTCGTCATCATCGAGAAGATCCAGTGTCTTCTGGATATTTTTAATATCTGCCTCATCTGTGA
The DNA here is from genome assembly GCA_904393575.1 of uncultured Sellimonas sp. Classification (GTDB taxonomy): domain Bacteria; phylum Bacillota; class Clostridia; order Lachnospirales; family Lachnospiraceae; genus Sellimonas. Next base: position 9,196 of record CAJFMZ010000066.1, read on the forward strand.
GCTCTACATAGGTCTGCGGGATCATGGTAACCGAAGCCTCCATCATCGGAATGCCCGCCTCTTCCAGCTTTTCACGTACTTCCGAAAAGCTGTCCGGATCGGTAATGATCTCAAAGCTGTCTTCCTCTTCCGCGAAATCCTCTGCTCCTGCGTCCAGGGCCAGCATCATCAGCTCATCCCCGTCCATCTCAAAATCTTCCTTATCAATCAGGATCTGACCTTTCTTGTCAAACATAAAGGATACGCATCCTGGTGTTCCGATATTTCCATTCCCTTTTGTAAATGCACTTCTGACATTGGAAGCTGTACGGTTTTTATTATCTGTCAGCGCCTCTACGATAATTGCTGTTCCATTCGGTCCATATCCTTCGTAAACAACTCTTTCATAACTGTTGGCATCTGCATCTCCGGCTGCTTTCTTGATGCTTCGTTCGATATTGTCGTTTGGCATGTTGTTTGCTTTTGCCTTGGCAATCACGTCACGGAGTCTGCTGTTGTTCGCCGGATCCGCTCCGCCCCCTTCTTTGACCGCTACTGCAATCTCACGTCCGATCTTTGTAAAGATCTTTCCTTTTGCTGCATCATTTTTTTCCTTTTTATGCTTAATATTTGCGAACTTGGAATGTCCTGACATGTTTTCTACCTCTCTTCGTATGTAATCTCTCTTCCCTTTTCAGGAAAACTCATGTTCTTAATTTTATCATTCTTTCGATTCCGTGGCAAGTTCCGTTTTTGTGATCCGTACCTTTTGAATGATATTATTGTCCACTTCCAGGATTTCGAACAGATATCCTTCATAAGAAACACTGCACACCTCATCCTCTGCCGGAATCCGCTCCAGCTTTACAATCAAAAAGCCATTCAGTGTCTCATACTCATTGTCTTCATCCTCATCCTGAAAGACAATTCCGAGAAGATCCGACAGTTCCGTCAGGCCGCAGAGACCGTTGACTTCATAAGAACCATCCTCGTTCTTGCGGATCATCTCTTCCTCCACGTCATATTCATCCCGGATGTTTCCCATGATTTCTTCAATAATGTCCTCCATGGCGACCAGTCCGGCTGTCTGTCCATACTCGTCAATCACGACAGTCAAATGCGTCTGGGTTGCTTTCATCTGCATGAACAGACGGCTGATTTTCCTCGTTTCCGGAATAAATTCCACCGGCATAAGCGCATCCGGAATCTCCCGGAGCTTTCTGCCGCGCATTTCCGGATTCAGATAAAGCTTCATGATATCCCGGATATGAATAATCCCAAGAATGTTATCGATTTCCTCTTCGTAGACAGGAAATCTGGAATTTTTGGCTTTGGATGCAAAGGCAGCCACTTCCTCCAGTGTATCATCGCAGTTCAATGCTACGATATTCTTTCTGTGAGTCATGACATCTTTTGCATCCTTATCCATAAACGAAAAGACATTCCGGATCATTCTGTATTCCATCTCTTTGATGCCGCCGTCTTTTTCTCCCTCTTTGAGAGTATTCAGAACCTCTCTTCTGATTGTGTCCCGTTGGTCCATAATTTCTCCTTTTATGTAGAAAGCGCGATGCTGACCCGCAGTGCTTCATCTACTTTTTCCATGATTTCCCTGTCCAGATGACATACGCTTTCTTTTAATCTTTGTTTATCGATCGTACGAATCTGCTCCAGAAGAACGACCGAATTTTTCACCACCCCGTATCTGCCCGCATCGATCTCCACATGTGTCGGGAGTTTGGATTTGTGCATCCTTGATGTGATGGCCGCACAGATAACAGTAGGGCTGTGTCTGTTTCCCATTTCATTTTGTATCACCAGCACCGGCCGGATTCCTCCCTGTTCGGAGCCGACTACCGGGCTTAAATCCGCATAAAAAATATCTCCTCGATGAACCTGCTGCACTTTTTTCACACTCCATTTTCTAAGATATAATGAGTATTTCCATCTTTACTTTGAAGTATTCCAAAAGCCGTCTGTCTTTTTTATGCAAAATAGTCGATCTGTTCGATGACTTTTCCGTCTTTGATGTATTCTCTTGGGATCCTTTTATCAAGATCACAGAGGAATTCATAATTGAATCTTCCTGACAGAGCGCTCAGGTCTTCCACAGCGATCTTTTCTGAGCCGCTTTCTCCGACCAGCACCACTTCATCCATAAACGCCGCGTCTTCGATCTCTGTCACATCCGCCATCATCTGATCCATACAGACTCTCCCAAGAATCGGCGCCCTTTTCCCCCGGATCAGAACGTATCCTTTGTCTGAAAGACTTCTCGGATATCCGTCTGCATAACCTACCGGAATCGTGGCCACACGGGTGCGCTTTTCCGCCTGAAAGCATCCTCCATAGCTTACAACCGCCCCAGGCTCAATCCACTTTGTATGTACAATACTGCTGACCAGCGAAAGAGCCGGCTTCAAATCCAGGCTGCTTTTCTTCACTTCATCAGAAGGATAGAGCCCGTAAAGTGCGATTCCGGCACGTACCAGATCCATATTGGCCTCCGGATGATCGATAATCGCCGCACTGTTGGAACAGTGTCTGTATTTCGGCTCCACGCCCCGCTCTTTCAGGCGGTCCGTCATCCAGAGATACTCTCCCAGCTGCTTTTTGGTAAATGCTTTGTCCTCCTCATCTGCCTTGGCAAAATGGGTAAAGATTCCTTCTATTTCCAGTCCTGGCAGCCTGGAAATCCGCTCGATCGCATTCACGGATTCCATGCCTGTCTGGAATCCCAGTCTTGACATTCCTGTATCCAGTTTAATATGAATCCACGCCTTCTGATTGCCGGCGGAAGCAATCCGGGAAATTTCCCTGGCGGAGTCTTCTGTATAAACCGTCATACGGATTCCATGCTCAATGGCCTCCTCATACTGTTCCGGGAACGTACATCCCAGAACAAGAACCGGCTTTTCGATCCCGGCCTTTCTAAGAAGGACCGCTTCATCCAGTGTTGCTGTCGCATAACCCCAGACGCAGTCCATACCACATGTTTCCCTGGCGATTCGGGAAGCTCCGTGTCCATATCCATCCGCCTTCACAACCAGGATCATCCTGGTATCCGGCGAGATGTGTCTTTTCATCTGCTCTATATTATATGTAATATGATTTAAATTAATTTTTGCGCATACTCTGCTGTACTTTTTCATTTTGACTGAACCTTTCTTCGCTAAATTTCCCGTAATACAGCCGGTATCATCTCAATCAGATCTCCCGCAAGCACACAGTGGGCCGCAAGTTTTTGCCTTGCTTCATCTCCGCACAGTCCATGCACGAACACACCCAGCGCAGCCGCCGAAAAACGGTCCATACCAAGTGCAAGGCAGCCCGTAATCATTCCGGCAAGGACATCCCCGGATCCAGCCTTCGCCATTGCCCCGTTTCCGGATGTGTTCAGATAGGGAATCTGATCCTTTCCCGCCACAATGGTTCTGGCATCTTTGGCTGTTAGTATTATATTATAGGATTTGGCATACTGTTGCGCAAGTCCAATCCGGTTTTTTTTCGTTTCTTCTGTCGATTCCCCAAGAAGCCTTGCAAATTCTTTGACGTGAGGAGTAAAGATCAGACAGCCGCCCGCAGCCTTTAATAAAGCCTCCCGTTTTTCTTTCTCCATGCCGGAAATAATATTCAGGCCGTCCGCATCGACTACGCAGTGTTTTGGATGTACGGCCAGATACCGGAGCAGACCTTCCATAATCATACAGGCATCCGGACCTGTTCCAAGCCCGCATCCGGCGCAGATCACATCTGCCCAGTCCAGAATTTCTTCCAGTTCTTCTTCCGGACATTCGCCATAAGGAGTCAGGACTGCTTCCGGGAGCATCGTCTGAATCACTGTGCGGTTTGATTCCGGTGTCAGAATCCGTACAAGCCCGCTTCCCATACAGTAGGCGGCTTTCCCGGATAGGACAGCCGCTCCCGCCATTCCATGACTTCCTGTGATCATGAGTACTTTCCCATAGGTTCCTTTGTTTGCGTCTTCTTTTCTTTTCGGGCAGAGCCCTGGAAGATCCGCCCGATCATAGGTCAGATATCGTGTTCCCTCCACCTGGTCTCTCAGATAAATGCCGATGTCCCCCACACAGACCTTTCCTGCCTGAAAAGCTCCCGGATACAGCACCATGCCGGCTTTCTGATATGCAAAGGTCACTGTCAGATCCGCCCGAAACGCCGTTCCCAGGATCTCACCGGTTCCCGCGTCAATACCGGAAGGAATATCTACCGCAATCTTTACGGCATCCAGATCATTCATCTGGTTTAAAAGCAGTGCGTACTTCCCCTCCACAGCCCTGGAAAGTCCAATTCCAAAAACAGCGTCAAAGACAGCCGTATAGGATTTCTCCGGTATTTTATTCACCACCGTTCCTCCTACAGCCTCAAAAATGCGGATCTGCGTCTTTGTCTCCTCTGTACAGTGATCCGGATTTCCAGCCAGTACTGCAGTCACCTGATTTCCCCTCTCCAGTAGAAGCCTTCCCACAGCGAATCCGTCTCCGCCGTTGTTCCCGCTCCCGCAGACTACGAGGCTTTGTGATAGATCGACAGACTCTGCCTCTGCCACCTCCACCACTTTCAAAGCTGCCCGCTCCATCAACACGAGGGACGGAAGTCCGATTGTGCCGATTGTATATCCATCCGCCGCCTTCATTGTTTTTCCATCTATTATATACTTCATGCCGTCACTCCTTGCTTTCTTCTTCCATTCAAAAAAGGACGCGGCCCGTATCATTGTACGAATCTCCCACGTCCCTTCTGCTTCTATTTTTTCTTCTGGTGTTTTTCCTCATAACGGAGAACATTATAGGAAAGCCTCATCAGGCTCTCTGAAAGATGTACATTCTCCACGACCACATTGTCCGGAAGATTCAGATCCGTATGGGCAAAATTCCAAATTGCCCGGATGCCATTTTCCACAAGCATATTGGCTACCGCCACTGCTTTCGTCTTTGGTATCGTCAGGATCGCGATCTCGATGTCATTGTTCTGAATAAAACTCTTCAGCTCATCCATCATCCGAATCTCAATTCCGCGGACTGTCACACCGGCCAGCGTCGGATTGACATCAAATAATCCTTTCAGCATAAACCCGCTCCGCTCAAAGGCGGTGTAATTTGCAAGGGCCTGTCCAAGATTTCCAGCTCCGATAATAATCATATTATGCTCTCTGTCCAATCCCAGGATCTTTCCGATTTCCGAGTGTAAATATTTCACATTATATCCATATCCCTGCTGTCCAAAACCGCCAAAATTATTTAAATCCTGCCGGATCTGGGATGCAGTGACTTTCATGCGTTTGCTTAAGTCGTTGGAGGAAATGCGCTCTACACCGTCTTCCAGTAATTCTCCCAAGTATCTGTAGTATCGAGGCAGCCTTCGGATCACTGCCTGAGAAATTCCTCTTCCTTCCACTTTTTGCACCTTCCTGTTCTATTCAATATCCTTATTATATGAAAT
>CAJFMZ010000067.1 GCA_904393575.1 uncultured Sellimonas sp.
ATACTTTGTCAAAAGACCTGCGCTTTGATGAATTGAGAAAAGTACTGGAGAGTTATGGATATCAAATGAACTCGCCGAGAAACGGGAGCAGCCACTATACATTTCGCAAAAAGGGGTGTCGTCCGATTACAATACCAAAGCATGAGCCAATCAAAAAAGTATATGTAGAAATGGTAAAACAGGTTGTAGAAAGCGAGGATGATTATAATGAGAACGCTGAATGAGTATTTGAAGCTTTCCTATCGGATGGAGATTGTAGAAGATCAGGAAGAGGGCGGATATGTGGTTTCTTTCCCAGATCTGCCAGGATGTATTACATGTGGAGAAACGCTGGAAAAGGCTGTGAAAAATGCAGAAGATGCTAAAAGATCCTGGATGGAGGCCGCACTTGAGGATGGAATGCTGATTCCGGAGCCGGACAGTCTGGAGGAATATTCCGGACAGTTTAAACTGAGAATCCCGCGCACCCTGCATAAATCGCTGGCAGAACATTCCAAAAGAGAGGGGGTCAGCATGAATCAGTATTGCGTGTATCTTCTTTCGAAAAACGATGCAATTTACATGAAATAAAAAGCAAAATGAAAGCAAGACTGCCGCATCATCAAAGCCAGGATGACACGGCGGCCTTTTCTTTTTCATTAAAAGTTTATTTTGTCAGTACTTCGGCGCCGTCCTCGGTGATCAGTACCATGTATTCGATCTGTGCGGAGAGTCCGTCATCTTCCGTGTAGACGGTCCATCCATTGTCCTCGTCAATGAAAAAGTCCGGACTTCCTTCGTTGATCATCGGTTCGATTGTGAACATCATGCCAGGTACCAGGAGCATTTCGCTTCCCTTTGGCGTCACATAGCTTACCCATGGCTCCTCATGGAATTCCAGGCCGATGCCGTGGCCGCCGATCTCTTCCACAACGGAATAGCCGTTTGCTTTCGCGTGGGTGTTGATGGCGTCTGCAATATCGCCGAGATGATTCCATGGCTTCGCCTCTTTCAAGCCGAGCTCTACGCATTCTTCGGTGACGCGGACGAGACGCTCGGCGCGCTCGCTGACCTTTCCAATACAGAACATTCTGGAAGCGTCGGAAAAATAGCCGTCCAGAATCGTGGATACATCCACGTTGATAATGTCACCTTCCTGAAGAATAATAGATTCGTCCGGAATACCGTGGCAGATTTCGTTGTTGATGGATGTGCAAACGCTCTTGGGGAATCCCTGATAATCAAGTGGGGCAGGAATGCCGCCGTGTTCTGTTGTAAAGTCATAGACCAGTTTGTCGATCTCGGCGGTACTCATACCTGCGTGAATGTGGGCAGCCACATGATCAAGGACGGCGGTGTTCAGCTTGGCGCTGATCCGGATTTTTTCAATCTGCTCCGGGGTTTTGATCATGGAGTGGTCCGGCACGATCTCGCCCTTTTCTGCATGGAGAGCAATTTTCTCATCCATTGCCATATGACATTTCTTATACTTTTTGCCGCTTCCGCACCAGCAAGGTTCATTTCGTTCCATATACTCTATCTCCTTTGTCTGTTTAATTTGTGAAATCTCTCAAAAAAGCAGAGGGCTCTTAAGCCTCTCTTTTCCTATTATATCGCATTTCGCGGTTGTTAGCACCCATAAAATAAGATATAATAAGAACATATGAAAAGAAAGGACGTGAGCATATGCTGAGAATCGGAATGCTGACAAGCGGCGGAGACTGCCAGGCGCTCAATGCCGCCATGAGAGGTGTGGCGAAGGGGATCTTTGCCAAAGTAAAAGACGTAGAGATTTATGGATTTAGAGATGGATATAAGGGCCTGATTTATTCTACCTTTGATATGATGACTGAAAAAGATTTTTCCGGCATCCTGACAAGAGGAGGAACGATCCTTGGTACGTCCAGACAGCCATTCAAGCAGATGAGAGTGATCGGAGCGGACGGTGTGGACAAGGTAGAGGCCATGAAGCATACTTACCACAAGCTGAACCTGGACTGCCTGGTGATTCTTGGAGGAAACGGCACACATAAGACGGCCAATCTGTTGAGAGAAGAGGGGTTAAATATTATCACCCTTCCAAAGACGATTGACAATGACCTGTGGGGCACAGACATGACATTTGGATTCCAGAGTGCGGTGGACATTGCGACGGATACGATCGACCGGATTCATACAACGGCGACCTCCCACAGCCGTGTATTTATCATCGAGGTTATGGGACATAAGGTAGGCTGGGTGACACTGCATGCGGGAATCGCGGGCGGCGCGGATATTATCCTGCTTCCGGAGATTCCGTATGATCTGAATGTGATTTCGGAATACATCAAAAAGCGTTCCGATGCAGGCAAACGGTTTACAATCATTGCCGTTGCAGAGGGCGCTATCGCAAAAGAAGAGGCGGAGCTTCCAAAGAAGAAATTAAAAGAGCTTCAGGAGAAGAAGAAAGCCAAATATCCGTCTGTTGCATATGAGCTGGCAGAGAAGATCGAGAGCAAGTGCGATAAGGAAGTGCGTGTTACCGTTCCAGGACATACGCAAAGAGGAGGCTCTCCGTGTCCGTACGACAGAGTGCTTGCCACGAGACTTGGGGCAGCGGCTGCCGAGATGATTCTCAGACATGAGTATGGCTACATGGTAGCGATCCGGGAGGGCGAGACATGCAAGGTGCCGCTCAAGGAAGTGGCCGGAAAGCTCAAGACGGTAGATCCGAAGGCAAAGATTATCAGTGAAGCGCGTACAATCGGAATCAGCTTCGGAGACAAATAGGGAAAAAGAATCAGGAAAGATCAGACAAGGAGAATGAATTATGTCTTATACTGCCTTATACAGAAAGTTCCGACCAGCAGAGTTTGAAGACGTAAAGGGGCAGGACCATATTGTTACTACATTGAAGAACCAGATCAAGTCAGGAAGGATCGGACATGCCTATCTGTTCTGCGGGACCAGGGGGACCGGAAAGACTACGGTGGCCAAGATTTTTGCCAGGGCGGTCAACTGCGAGCATCCGGTGGACGGAAGCCCGTGCGGTGAATGTGAGATGTGCAGGAATATCGCTGCCGGGACCTATATGAATGTGGTGGAGATCGATGCGGCGTCCAATAATGGCGTTGACAACATCCGGAGCATCCGGGAAGAGGTCGAGTACCGGCCGGCTCAGGGCAGATACAAGGTCTATATTATCGATGAGGTTCATATGCTTTCCATCGGAGCGTTCAATGCGCTGTTAAAGACACTGGAGGAGCCGCCGGAATATGTCATTTTTATTCTGGCGACCACTGAGGTCCATAAGATTCCGATCACCATCCTGTCGCGGTGCCAGAGATATGATTTCAGAAGAATTACCATCGATACGATTGCAGCACGTCTGAATGAACTGATGAAAAAAGAACAGGTGGAAGTAGAAGAGCGGGCCATCCGCTATATTGCAAAGGCGGCGGACGGCTCCATGAGAGATGCACTGAGTCTTCTGGACCAGTGCATTGCCTTTCATATCGGTGAGAAACTGACCTACGATAAGGTGCTGGATGTGCTGGGAGCGGTGGATACCGATGTGTACAGCCGACTGCTTCGGAGAATGATTGACCGGGACGTAAAGGGCGTGCTCCAGACCGTGAACGATCTGGTGATGGAAGGAAAGGAACTGGCTCAGCTTACTACAGACTTTACCTGGTATTTAAGGAACTTGCTATTGGCGAAAAGTTCTGATAATATGGAGGATGTGCTTGACGTTTCGACAGAAAATCTGGCACAGTTAAAAGAAGAAGCACAGATGATAGAAAGTGACGCATTGATGCGTTATATCAGGATCTTTTCAGATCTGAGCAATCAACTGAAATATGCCACCCAGAAGAGAGTTCTTTTGGAGGTGGCACTGATCCGGATCTGCGTGCCTCAGATGGAGACCAGACAGGATACTCTGCTTGAGAGGATCCGGGCTCTGGAGGAGAAAGTGGAGAAAGGCCTGACTGTACAGGCTCAGGCCCCGGTGTACCGGACACAGGATCCGCAGGAGGCAGGCAATCTGCAGGAGTCGGAGCAGCCGCGGCGGGAGATTCCGCAGGCGCTTCCGGAGGATGTCAAAGAAGTGGCGAAAAATTTCCGTATGATTGCAAATGAAGCATCCGGTATGCTGAAAGTATACCTCAGACAGGCAAGGCTCAGTGTCGGGAATGCCGGTCAGCTTCAGATTATTCTTCCGGACGATCTGGCGGCGGGTGTCGTCGGGACGGAGGAGCATAAGAAGGAGATCCAGGATCTGATCGCGGAAAAGACCGGAAAGCAGATGGAGATAGAAGTCGGCAAGGTCGAGCAGGGGCGCAGATTCGAGGACAGCTTTGTAGATCTGGAACAGTTGATCCATATGGATATCACAGTGGAAGATTAGGAGGAACTAATATGGCAAAACGAGGAGGTTTTCCGGGCGGAGGCATGCCGGGAAACATGGCAAATCTGATGAAACAGGCTCAGAAGATGCAGCGCCAGATGGAAGAGCAGGCAAAAGAGCTGGAGACAAAAGAGTTTTCAGCTACAGCAGGAGGCGGAGCCGTCAAGGTGACCGTGTCAGGTAAGAGAGAAGTTCTGAGTGTGGAGCTTCAGGAAGAAGTGGTGGATCCGGAGGATATCGAGATGCTTCAGGATCTGATTGTAGCCGCGGTGAATGAGGCGCTTCGCCAGGTAGATGAGGCGAGCTCTTCTGTCATGAACAAGCTTACGGGAGGACTTGTCGGAGGAAAGCCAGGATTATTTTAGTCCGGGAGTGAGAAAGAATGGAATACTATAGTAACCAGATCAGCCGTCTGATTGAGGAGCTCTCAAGACTGCCGGGTATCGGGCCGAAGTCGGCGCAGAGGCTGGCGTTTCATCTGATTCATATGCCGAAAGAGCAGGTGGAAAAGCTGGCGGAGACGATGGTCAGTGCCAGAAACAACGTCCGGTACTGTAAGGAGTGCTGCACTTTGACGGACGATGAGCTCTGCCCGATCTGCCGGAACGAGCAGCGGGATCACGGGACGATTATGGTGGTGGAGACACCGAGAGATCTGGCCGCCTACGAAAAGACCGGAAAGTACAATGGTGTATACCACGTGCTTCACGGGGCGATTTCGCCGATGCTTGGGATTGGTCCTGGAGACATCCGGCTGAAAGAACTGATGGTCCGTCTGGAGGGGGATGTCAATGAAGTGATTATCGCAACGAATTCCACGCTGGAAGGAGAGACGACGGCCATGTATATCAGCAAGCTGGTCAAACCGACAGGCATCAAAGTTAGCCGGATCGCCAGCGGAGTTCCGGTCGGCGGAGATCTGGAGTATATTGATGAAGTGACGCTTCTTCGCGCCCTGGAAGGACGGACGGAGCTTTAAGAATAAAGGGACTGCAAAAGCCGCGGACTTCTGTAGATCCCTTTCCTTTTGCTGTAAGGGACAGCGTTTGGGAGGAAGAGGATGAAGAAAAAGAAAGTGACATCGACAGACATCGCAAAAGCTGCGGGCGTATCCCAGTCTACGGTTTCCATGATTTTAAACAGAAAATATAATGTTTCCTTTGCCAAGGAAACGGTGGAGAAGGTGGAGAGGACTGCGGCGGAGCTGGGCTATCAGCCGCCAAAGCACAGAATCCGAAAGGGGAGTAAAAGGGAAAAGCTTCTGGTCGTATTCTGTTCCAACCTGACCAATCCCTATTATGTCATGCTTCTCCAGGGAATCGAGACGAGGGCCAAGGAGGCAGGGTTTGGACTGTTTATCTGCAACACCCAGCGCAGTCTGAAGATGGAGGAGCGGTATCTGCGGATGATGCCGGAACTTGCGCCCCTGGGAATTATCTATACCTGCAATCCGAGCCGATGCTATATGGAGATGATCGAAAAACTGGCAAAGCGGATCCCGATCGTCGTGGTCAACAACCAGAACGAGCAGATGAGTGTGGATGCGGTGGAGCTGGACAATTCCAAGCTGGGACGGCTGATGGCCAGCCATCTGCTGGAGCTTGGACACCGGGATGTGGCCTATATTGCGCCTCCCCTTACGATCCGGCAGAAGCAGCGCTCCAAACGGGTGGAAGGATTTCTCAAGGAGTTTGAAAAGCGAGGGTTGAAGGACCGGGTGATCATCAAGTCTGCGGATGAGGCTTATGACATGAATGTGGCAAACATTGACTCGGAATACAAGATCGGATACGATCTGACCAGGGAGCTTCTGGCGGAAAGACGGCAGGTTACGGCGATCGTGGGACTGAACGATATGATTGCGTTTGGAATTCTGGACGCGCTTCAGGAGGAGAAATACAAGGTGCCGGGAGACATCTCGGTGATGGGGTGCGATAATACGCTGTTTGCGCGAATGCACAAAGTTTCGCTGACTACGGTGGAGCATTTTGTCGTATTCAAAGGAAGAGACGCGTGTGACATTATTATGAAGAAAATCGCTGCCGGCTCTATGCGGTATGCGGGAATGGAGCCCATCAGTACCTACCATGTGGAGTACGAACCGCAGCTGATTGCAAGAGGCACGACATCCTACCCAAAAAAATTAAATTAATGAATTTTAAGAAAATATTACTAATAAAAATGCGCAGTATTTGGAAGTAATAGTCATAAAATAACTTTGTAATCGATTGCTTGAGTGAATAAAACATAAATTTTACAGAAACAAACATAAAATACAGAAATAGAAACTAATAAAACAGGAAATATTAATTGCGAAAATTATTAATAAAAAATCGGCGGTATTGACCGGCTTATTTTCAGGTTTTATAATGGAATCAGTTGAGAAACCATGAAGCGAAAATAAGGAGGACACAGAACATGAGATTTTTTGTTGACACAGCAAACGTTGATGAGATCAGAAAAGCAAATGACATGGGAGTAATCTGCGGAGTGACGACAAATCCGTCTCTGATCGCAAAAGAGGGACGTGATTTTAACGAGGTAATCAAGGAGATCACATCCATTGTTGACGGACCGATCAGCGGCGAAGTGAAAGCCACCACGACAGATGCAGAGGGTATGATTGCAGAAGGACGTGAGATCGCCAAAATCCATCCGAACATGGTAGTAAAGATTCCGATGACAGTGGAAGGATTAAAGGCTGTCAAAGTACTCTCATCAGAAGGAGTCAAGACAAATGTGACACTGATCTTTACAGCGAACCAGGCACTTCTTGCAGCAAGAGCAGGAGCAACTTATGTATCTCCGTTCCTGGGACGTCTGGACGACATTTCTGTCAAAGGATCCGAACTGATCGAAGAGATCGCGGAGATGTTTGCTGTAGCCGGAATTGAAACACAGATCATCGCGGCCAGCATCAGAAATCCGATCCATGTGACCGAGTGTGCCCTTGCAGGTGCAGATATTGCGACAGTACCGTACAAAGTAATCGAACAGATGACACATCATCCGCTGACAGATGCAGGAATTGAGAAATTCCAGGCAGACTACAAAGCGGTATTCGGAGAGTAATTTCCGGAGTAAAGAAAGACAGGAGGCATTGTCATGGACAATTTAGAATTACAGAAAACTGCCAATGAAGTCCGCAAAGGCATTCTGACAGCAGTTTATTATGCGAAATCCGGTCATCCGGGCGGATCATTATCTGCGGCAGATATCTATACATATCTTTATTTTGAAGAGATGAATATTGACCCGAAGGATCCGAAAAAGGCAGACAGGGACCGTCTGGTGGTTTCCAAAGGACACACATCACCAGGATACTATTCTACTCTTGCCCACAGAGGATTTTTCCCGGTGGAAGATCTCAAGACATTCCGGCATGTAGGATCCTACCTTCAGGGACATCCGGATATGAAACACATTCCTGGCGTGGATATGTCCAGCGGATCTCTCGGACAGGGAATCTCCGCGGCAGTAGGAATGGCTATTTCCGCAAAATTATCCGGAGATGATTACCGGGTATATACGCTTGTAGGAGACGGCGAGATTCAGGAAGGACAGGTGTGGGAAGCATCCATGCTTGCAGGATACAGAAAGCTGGACAATCTGGTTGTAATCGTCGATAACAACAATCTTCAGATTGACGGACCGATCGATGAGGTCAACTCCCCGTACCCGATCGACAAGAAATTCGAGGCGTTTAACTTCCATGTGATTAACGTGGACGGACACGATTTTGACGCATTGAGAGCGGCGTTCAAGGAAGCAAGAGAGACAAAGGGCATGCCGACAGCGATCATCGCAAAGACAGTCAAAGGAAAAGGAGTTTCCTACATGGAGAACCAGGTATCCTGGCACGGAACCGCTCCAAACGAGGAACAGTATCAAGTGGCAATGGAAGAATTAGAGAAAGCAGGTGAAGCATTATGTCAGAAGTAAAGAAAATCGCAACACGAGAAAGCTACGGTAATGCTTTGGTAGAACTGGGAAAAGAACACGATGATGTGATTGTACTGGATGCGGACCTTGCTGGCGCTACAAAGACAGGAATCTTCAAAAAAGCATTCCCGGAACGCCACATTGACTGCGGAATCGCAGAGGGCAATATGATGGGCGTTGCTGCCGGAATTGCGACGACAGGAAAAGTTCCGTTTGCAAGCTCCTTTGCCATGTTTGCGGCAGGACGTGCTTTCGAGCAGGTGAGAAACTCCATCGGATATCCGAAGCTCAATGTCAAGATCGGTGCAACCCATGCAGGAATCTCTGTAGGGGAAGACGGAGCCACCCACCAGTGCAATGAGGACATTGCTCTGATGAGAACGATTCCGGGTATGACCGTAATCGTACCTTCCGATGATGTGGAGGCAAAAGCGGCTGTCAAGGCGGCATACGAGCATCAGGGACCGGTTTACCTGCGTTTTGGACGTCTGGCGGTACCGGTGATCAATGACAATCCGGATTACAAGTTCGAGATCGGCAAGGCAATCACCCTGCGTGAGGGAAGCGATGTGGCGATCATCGCAACAGGACTTGAGGTGAGTGAAGCTCTGACAGCGGCAGAGATGCTTGCGGCAGACGGAATTCAGGCGGAAGTCATCAACATGCATACGATCAAACCGCTGGATACGGAAGCAGTTTTAAAAGCAGCCCACAAGACCGGAAAGATCGTGACAGTAGAAGAGCATTCTGTGATCGGAGGACTTGGAAGCGCTGTCTGTGATGTTGTAGCTGAGACTGTATGTGCCAAAGTAAAGAAGATCGGAGTCAATGATGTGTTCGGAGAATCCGGACCGGCAGTGGAACTGATCAAGAAATATGAGCTGGATGGCGAAAGCATTTACAGAAAAGTAAAGGCATTTGTAGAAGAATAATAGAGAAGAAACAAGAGGGCTCCCGCGTGATGGCGGGGGCCCTTTTTGCAAAATCAGGAAAACCAGTAGCCGCTGTAATCGTATTTGAAGACCCGGTACCACCAGGTGGCTCCACTTCCGGAGAGGGTCTGGATCAGATTGTGATCCCCGTCAAATTCGCTGGCTTCGAAGGCGCTTCCGCTGTCCACCAGGAGGTGGTCTCCCAACTGCTGTACAGAGCTGACGTAGCCGGAGTAGGTGACGGGGAGACTGTCCGTCAGCGTAAAGGTTCCGGCATTTTCATCGACTAGATATTGATAATAGTAGGATTTCTCTCCTTTGGTGCCGGAATAAGTGCCATCGTAATTCGCATCGCTTTCGTAGTCGTAGTCGCGGGTACTGATGGTGGCATTGTTATTGTTATACATCATCAGATAGTACTGTCCGTCGGCAAGTTCATCGGATGACTCATAGGTTACGCAGTGCTGACCTGCCTGAAGCGTAAAGTCTCCAACCTGCTCCAGAAGCAGGTCTTCGTATCCGGTTCCGTCCCAGAACTGATCAGATAGTCCACGGACGGGCTGTCATAGATGCCGCTGATTTTGATGATGCTGGATGTTTCTCTGGAGCTGATAATCAGGGTATCCTCATCGGTCAGACAAAGAGAGTTGATATGCATCCAGTCGAAATCGTCCTCATCGATTTCAAGAGAATCAAAATACTCCGGGAAGAGATCTGCAAGGTCTATGAGTTCAGTGACGTCTCCACTGTCCCGGTCAATGCTGATGATCCGGTCTTCTGTCGTGTCGGATCGAGTATCTGTGGCAAGCGCAAGGAAATCATTGCGGCTTCCAAAAATATAGTCGTGGTGCAGCTTATAATCACCCGTATCATAGAGCCTGGTGATCCTGCCGGTGCTGTCAAGAGCGGCGATTTCGTCTGCGGAAGTGCTGTAATACATGGTGCTGCCTTCGAATAGCAGGCGGCAGCTCCGGTAGCTTCTGATTGGAATTTCGCTTCGCAGAGTACCGTTATTGTCGTAGATCAGGATAAAATCCACCTGCTCATTGTCTTCCTCGGTCCGGTTTCCGAGCATCGTATAATATCCGTCCGAAAGAGGAACGGTACTTTCGCCATCGGTTACATCAAGCTGTACATTTTCCTCGTCTCCAAGAAGCCCCGGGGCGGTATATTCAAAGGTATCAGTGCCGGCCTCACTGCCGCTTTCATCGGATGCCACAAGGGTGATGGTATTCGTTTCGCCTGGGATCATTCCGACGAGCAGGTGCTCATGCTCCGTCAGATAGCCTCCGGATACGGTTTCGGTGAAGTCTTCATACCCGTCGGCGGAAACCGTGTAGGAAAGTTCCGTTGGAGTATCCGTAGTGAAATAAATGTACAGTCCGGTTGTATTGGTGCCATAGGGGTCCGCGATCAGGAGGGGATCTTCGATCGTATACTCCTGGGCGGATTTTTGCTCTTCGATCTGGGCGGAAATGCCTTCCTGATAGTCCAACGTGTAGATGGTGTCCACATCGGCTTCCGAATTCAGAGTCACGATGCCTTCGTTTTCAGACACAGAAGAATCGGAAGCGGCTGATGTGTCCGCAGTTGTCCCGGACGAGCCGGAGCAGGCGGTCAGCATACAGCCGCTGAATAGAATACAAAGATGTGTTAAGAATTGTTTCGGTCTCTTTTTCAAAAAAGTATCACCTCCAACATAATTTTGAAATAATTATGTGAAGGTTTCGTAATTGATTTTTGAAAATATTGTGATTTTTACAGGTCAGCAGGAAAGCAGCCGATCTGAAACAGCTTTCCAGTTGATGATGTGGAACCAGTTGTCGATGTAGCTGCTGCGCAGATTGTGGTATTTCAGATAGTAGGCATGTTCCCAGACATCCAGAGGAAGCACCGGGTAGAGACCGAGGGTGA
>CAJFMZ010000068.1 GCA_904393575.1 uncultured Sellimonas sp.
ACCCGCATAGCGGGTGGTTTTTTGTTAAGCGTGCCTACATTTTTCGGAACGCGAAAAACTCCACCACGCTTAACTGGCTAAAGCCACATAATAAAAAAACTCTGCCGGAACCATTCCGGCAGAGATATCAACTCCTTCAAAGTGCGCCCGGTACGGTCCATGCCGCCCGAATGCTGCACACCTGCTGCGTGATATGGTCCCTACGCCGGTATGATCCGGATCAGGTTACAGGGTAAAAGACACTGTCTGGTCTTACTCTCAGCCGGACTGTCTCCGGCTCCCCTTTGTCTTGTCTTAGTCTACGCTCTCTTCTTGTCCTTATCAAGAAGTTCCGGCATTTTCATCGGTTTCCTACGGTGTTATGCCTCTTTTTTGTATATCTTCTCGATGGATCCGATATACATTGTATGGTAATCCCGGTCTGCATACCACCTGGTGTCATTTTCTTTGACGTCAAATCCGTCCGGACTCATAAACTGATGAAACTGCTTTTTGCAGAGGAGTACAAGCTTTGCCTCCTCAAATGCCGCGGTCCCTTCCACATCCACCGGAGTCAGTCCGGCTTCTTTGATCTTGTCCCGGTCCCGCCCGGAAACAGTTCCGCACAGATTCAGTGCGCTCCGATACGCCTCATCAAAGAATGAAATCGTAAAGTATTCGCCCTGATCGACAAAGTCTTTTGTATAGCGGCTCTGCCGGATATAAGCTGTGACAGAAGGTCTGCCCCAGATCACACCCATGCCTCCCCAGCTCGCCGTCATGGTATTGCAGTGCGACGCATCTCCCGCCGTAATCAGCATCCATTCTTTTCCAATAGCTGTAAATGGGTTGAGCTCCAGCTCTTCCGGTTTCATTTCTTTCCATCCCATAGTATTCTTCTCCTTTCTTTCCACCTTGCTAAGATGTCAGCTCTGCCCTACGGCAGTCTTTCGATGCCTGTTCCTCCAGAAACCGCTTCTTTCTCAGCTCCTCTTCAATGGCATCCAGAATCTCTTCACTTTCCGCACTGATCGTATGAAAATGTCTGCCGCTTGTAATATTTTTCAGAGGACTGGACTGCCCTGTTTTGATTTCCTCCACAAAGTCCAGCACCTGTTTTCTTGTCCGGATGCCAAGATGGGCACGCAGGGTGCCATAAACATTGTGGCTGATGAACACATCTTCTGCGGTTCCTCCAAAATCCACAATGGTATTCAGTTCTTCCATAATCTCTTCGTCGGTATGTTTCACCTGGATCACTCTGCTGGCCCTGCGGCTTCCCTGACATACGTAGCCACGGCAGGTGGAGACGATCTCATTGCCTGCCGCCCTCAACACCGCAATATCCTGCACGATGACCTGCCGGCTGACGTCATAGGTTTTCGCAAGCTGTGTGCCGGATACCGGGATCTGGCTTTCTTTCAGTTCTTTTAAAATCTTCTGTCTGCGAACTTCTCCGTCCATGGCTTTCCATCCTTTCTCAAATCAGCCCGTCTAGTCCACCGGGTGCAGGTTTTTCATTGAAATGTCCAGAATCGGAGCCGAGTGAGTCAGCGCTCCGCTGGAAATGTAATCTACTCCTGCCTCCGCAAGCCGGGCTGCATTTTCCTTTGTCACATTTCCGGAACATTCTGTACTTGCCCTTCCTCCGATCAGCTCCACTGCTTCCTTCATCATTTCCAGGGACATATTATCCAGCATGATAATATCCGCCCCTGCTTCCAGCGCTTCCCTGACCATATCCAGATTTTCGGTCTCCACCTCGATCTTCCGTACAAAAGGAGCGTACTCTCTTGCCATCTCCACTGCCTTTTTCACACTTCCCGCCGCTCCGATATGGTTGTCCTTTAACAGCACTCCATCCGACAGGTTGTACCGATGGTTATAACCGCCCCCTGTGCGGACTGCATATTTCTCAAAAATCCGCATGTTCGGCGTTGTCT
The DNA here is from genome assembly GCA_904393575.1 of uncultured Sellimonas sp. Classification (GTDB taxonomy): domain Bacteria; phylum Bacillota; class Clostridia; order Lachnospirales; family Lachnospiraceae; genus Sellimonas. The sequence goes on from CAJFMZ010000068.1 coordinate 1,923, forward strand.
TTCTTGTATCCAGAAGTTTCGTCTTTGTCCCCTCCAGAAGCTTTGCCACACTCCTTGTGTAGGTCGCGATTCCGCTCATTCTCTGCAGATAATTCAAGGCTGTACGCTCTCCGGAGAGCAGCACCCGGATGTCTCCTGTCACAACACCCATCTTCTCTCCTTTTTTCACTTCGTCTCCATCTTTGACAAACAGGGTAACCTTGGTGGACGGATCCAGCAGCGTGAAAACTCTCTCATACACCCAGAGGCCCGCGATGACCCCGTCTTCCTTGCAGATCAGATCCACTTCCCCTTCCCTGCGCTCACGCATCACCGCATTGGTCGTAATGTCCTCGCTTGTGATATCTTCCTCCAGCGCCTGCATGATCAGCTTATCGGCCGCCAGTTTCATTGTAATCTCATTCATCTTGCTTTCCTTACCCTTTCTATTTCATCCAGCACTTCTTCCCGGTAAATCTGCGGGAGTCTGTCTTTCTCTTTTTGAATCTCTTTCTCCGTCTCTTCGGCCAGTCCTGCGATATCCGGATCTTCATTCTTCTCCCAGTTCTCTGTGAGATGCCGGGCGGCTCTTGCCCCAAACACCAGACTTTCCAGAAGTGAATTACTTGCAAGTCGATTGGCTCCGTGTACTCCATTGCAGCTTGTCTCGCCCACCGCATACAAATGATCCATCGATGTCCTGCTGTACCGGTCAACGTGAATGCCTCCCATAAAGTAATGCTGGGCCGGAACGACTGGAATCCAGTCCTTTGTCACATCATAGCCCTCTTCCAGGCACCGCTCGTAAATATGCGGAAAATGTCCTTTGATCACATCTTCGCCAAGCATCGTCATATCAAGCCATACATACGGCTTCTGATCCTTTTCCATCTGTTTCTTGATTTCCGCCGTCAAAAGATCTCTTGGCAGCACCTCATTGGCAAACCGCTTTCCGTCGGCCCCATAAAGCTTGGCTCCCTCACCCCGTACAGACTCGGAAATAAGGAAACGCCTTCCCGGCTTTGTGGAATACAGTGTCGTCGGATGAATCTGAATGTAATCGATATTCTCAAGCTCGATATGATGACGCAGGGCAATCGCCAGCGCATCCCCCGTCAAGTGCGGATAATTGGTAGAATGGGTATAAAGGCCACCGATTCCTCCTGTTGCGAAAATCGTATAATCCGCCATGAAAAAGCAGTCCTCTCCATCCTGATCCGACGCCACCACACCGAAACAGCGGTTGTCCTTTTCTACCAGATCCAGCATGGTCACATGCTCCATGATGGTGACATTTGCTCTCGTCCGGACTTCCTTTAGCAGTTTACTTGTAATTTCCTCCCCGGTAATGTCCTCATGAAACAAAATCCTCGGTTTGGAATGGCATCCTTCTCTCGTATAGTCCAGCTCTCCGTCTTTCTTTGCAAAATCCACTCCGTAGCCGATGAGCTCCCGGATCACGTCCCTGGAAGAACGGATCATGATATCCACGGATTCCACCCGGTTTTCATAATGACCCGCCTTCAGCGTATCCTCCATAAAGCTGTCATAATCCGAATCATCTCTGAGCACGCAGATTCCGCCCTGGGCGAGAAAGGAATCACTGTGTTCTACTTCATCCTTTGTAATCATCAGAACCTTCCGGTCCTTTGGGATATGGAGCGCTGCAAACAGGCCGCTTGCCCCTGTCCCAACAATTAAAACATCTGTCTGTACTGTTTTCATTTTACACACCCCTCTGCTATTTTGCAAGTTCCAGCATCCGCTCCATGGCCTGCTTTGCCTTCTCGCTGACGGACGCGTCTACCTGCACTTCATTCGTCTCATCTCTCAGGCAGTCCCGGATCTTCTCCAACGTGACTTTCTTCATATCATAGCAGCACTGCTCCTTCTGGATCGGATAGAACCTCTTGTCCGGATTCTGTTTCTGCAGCTCATACATGACTCCGGTCTCGGTTCCGATCAGGAATTCTTTCGCATCACTTCCGGCCGCTTCCTTGATGATTCCGGATGTACTGCCTGCGTAATCCGCCATCTCCACAATCTCTTTCGGGCACTCCGGATGGACATAAAGCAGTGCGTCCGGATGTTCCTCCTTTGCCTTTCGTACCTCTGAAACCTGGATCTGATGATGAACCGGACAATATCCGTCTCCCAGAATGATCTCCTTCTCCGGAACCTGTTCTGCAACAAAACTTCCAAGATGCTGGTCCGGAATAAAATAAATCCGGCGATTTGGAAGTGCCTTTACCACCTTGACCGCATTGGCGGACGTCACACAGACATCGGAATACTGTTTCAGTTCCGCTGTGGAATTGATATAGCAGACCACAGCCAGATCCGGGTCCTCCGCCTTCATCTGCTGAATTTTCTTTTTATCCGCCATATGTGCCATCGCACAGTCCGCCGTCGGGTCCGGCAGCAGGACCTTCTTTTCCGGATTCAAAATCTTTGCGCTTTCTCCCATAAAAGAAACCCCTGCAAAGACAAGGATCCGGGCATCCGTCTCTTTGGCAATCTTGCTCAGATAAAACGAATCCCCTGTATAATCGGCAATCTCCTGCACTTCATCCGGCACATAATAGTGGGCCAGAATCACAGCCTGTTTCTCTTTTTTCAGTATTTCAATCTCTTCTCTCAAAGAATTCATTGCGGTTTCCTCCCGTATCTTTACTCATTTACACCGCATTATACACCTGTTTTTTACAGGTGACAAGACACCTGTTTCAGAATTGTAAACTCTGTCATCTATTCCGGTAAAAAAAGGGAAAGTTTTGATCGAAATGACAATACAAGGGATGGAATCTATGATAAAATGGAATTTCAGAAAAGGGAGTATCCGGAGGGAACATTATGAAAATTCACATTATTGGATGCAGCGGTTCCGGCAAGTCCTATCTTGCCAGACATCTTTCCGAAAACTATCAGATCCCCCACTTCGACCTTGATGATCTACAATGGGATAATCATGCCGGACAGTATGGGATCAAAATGCCAAAAGAAAAACGAAGTGCTCTGCTGCAGGGAATTTTACAAAGAAATGACTGGATTATCGAGGGTGTATACTACAAATGGGTGCAGAAAAGTTTCCAGGATGCTGACATCATTTACATTCTGGAAATCTCTCCTCTGATTTATAAATTTCGTATTCTAAGAAGGTTCCTGAAACGAAAACTAGGGCTGGAAAAAGGAAAACGGGAAACACTGCGCTCTGTCCTGGGCCTGATCCGTTGGACCGATGAATTTCAGAAGATAGACATGCCAAGAATCCAGGAGATATTAATGCCATATGAGCAGAAAGTGCAGTATCTGCGAAGTAAAAAAGATATAAATAATCTACTATAAACAGGAGGTGCCGCAAATGGAAGGTGTAAAGCGCTATTGTGTTCGTCTTCTCTCCCATAATGTCCAGTGGGATGAGGAATTTCAAAAAGTGAAGCTCTCTATTCTGGAGCAGTGGCCGGAAAATATTCTGGATATCCAACATGTGGGAAGTACTGCCATCCCGTTGATCTGTGCGAAACCGATTCTGGATGTCGCTGTCCGACTTCGATCCATAGAGCAGATGGAGCCTTCCCTTCTGATGGACCTCGGCTATGACTACTGCGGAGTTCAGCATGGGAATCCCCTCCATCATCTGTTTGTCCTGCGTGGTTCAGATGAAATTTCTCTCCGGCATATCCACTGTTACGATCAGAATTCTCAGGATTTTCATCGGATCGTTGGCTTCCGGGATTATTTAAATGCCCACCCTGAGGCCGCCAGACAGTATGAAGCATTAAAGCTGAAGCTGGCCGCGCAATATCCCGATGACCGCATTGCCTACACAAACGGGAAAGAAGCTTTCATCCAAAGTATCTGCGAAAAGTTGTGAGAGAGAAACAGCCGACACATCTGTGCCGGCTGTCTTTTTACGCGCTTATTTTGTTTATCGTTAGTGTGAATGCATAAACATCATGCCGAGAAGGATTCCCAGAACCGTGAAAAACGCAGGCATTTTGCCTCTGTACAGTGCATTTGCCTCCGGCAGGATTTCGCCGAAGTTGACGTAGAGCATGGCTCCGGACGCAAAGCTTAAGCTGATGGCAAGTCCCATCTCTCCCATGTCGCCGATCCAGTAGCCGAGCACGCCGCCTACAATGATTGCCGCACCGCTCAAGGCCGTGAGCAGAACGGCTCTGCTCTTTGACATCCCTGCCGCCAGAAGTGGCGCGCAGATTGCCATTCCTTCCGGTACATTATGAATCCCGATAAAAAGTGCCAGTGTCATGGCCGGGCTTCCGATCAGGCTTCCATGGCTGACTGCGGAAGCGCCGATCGTCATTCCTACCGGGACATTGTGGCAGGCTACTGCAACCATCATGGCAATCCCTGCTGTCATCATTTTCCGGCTCATGCGGTTTCTCGCCTGCTCTGCCTTCTGATCCATTACCCGTTCCAGGAGATAGACCGTCAGAAATCCAATGACGACAAACACGGCAATGCCTCCTTTGGACATTCCGGTTTCCAGGGCATCGTGGAACAGATCCAGGCAGACGATGCTGATCATCGTTCCTGAGGCAAAGCTCAACAAGAGGCTCATGGCCTTGTTGGAGCTTTTGTGTACCGTTGTACTGAGCGCCGCTCCGATTCCGGTCCCGCCGATTCCCGACAATGCTGTCAATACAATAATCATAATAAGCAGATTCATATTATTTCACCACGATTTTACGGAAATTTTTCTTTCCTCTTCTTAATACAAAGTCTTCTTCAAAATCTTCCTTTGTGTACGCTGTGTACGTATCCGTTACTTTTTCTCCGTTGACTGCGGCTCCTCCCTGCTGTACCGCACGTCTTGCTTCAGACTTGGACGGCACCAGACCGCTCTTGTGGAGCAGTGTCAGGATATCAATCTTTCCGTCCGTGAAGTCCTCATCTGTCAGCTCACAGGTCGGCATCTCAGCCGCACTTCCACTGGAGAACAGTGCACGGGCGCTGTCCTGAGCCTTCTTCGCCTCTTCCTCGCCGTGAACCAGCTTTGTCAGCTCGTAAGCCAGAATCTCTTTTGCCTGATTTAACTGGCTGCCTTCCCATTTGTCCATCTTGTCAATCTCTTCCAGCGGAAGGAAGGTCAACATACGGATGCATTTTAATACATCGGCATCCGCCACATTTCTCCAGTACTGGTAGAATTCAAACGGAGATGTCTTGTTCGGATCCAGCCATACCGCTCCGGACTGCGTCTTGCCCATCTTCTTCCCTTCGGAGTTCAGAAGCAGGGTGATCGTCATGGCACACGCATTCTTTCCTAATTTCCGGCGGATCAGCTCGGTACCGCCAAGCATGTTGGACCACTGATCGTCCCCGCCGAACTGCATATTACAGCCATATTTCTGGAACAGCATGTAGAAATCGTAGCTCTGCATGATCATGTAGTTGAATTCCAGGAAGCTTAACCCCTTCTCCATTCTCTGTTTGTAGCACTCCGCACGCAGCATGTTGTTGACACTGAAATGCGGTCCCACTTCACGGAGAAAATCAATGTAGTTCAGATCCAAAAGCCAGTCTGCATTGTTGACCATAAGTGCTTTTCCATCTGAGAAATCGATGAATTTACTCATCTGCTTTTTAAAACATTCACAGTTGTGCTGGATCTGCTCCGGTGTCATCATAGAACGCATATCTGTTCTTCCGGACGGATCTCCGATGTATCCGGTTCCGCCTCCTACCAGTGCGATCGGCTTATTTCCTGCCATCTGGAGACGTTTCATCAGGCAAAGCGCCATGAAATGTCCCACATGAAGGCTGTCCGCCGTCGGATCGAACCCGATGTAAAAGGTTGCCTTTCCATTATTGATCAGTTCCCGGATCTCTTCCTCATCTGTCACCTGCGCAATCAGGCCTCTTGCTTGCAATTCTTCGTAAATCTGCATCTTTCTTACCTCTTCTTTCCTTATATTATATGTGAACTCGGTTTTCGAAATTTCTGCGGCCCACTAGGAGCGTCTCTGCTGTCCCGGATAATTTCCCCGGACAAAGCGCCCCTCTTTTTCCACCCGTTTTACGAATTCGTTCACTTTTTTTCTCGTCCTTAGGACAATCAGCTTGGTGCCGGAAAGCTTTTTCATATATCCATAATAATGCGCCTTGCTTCTCCGGTCAAAATTCCAGATCCGCTTTAAAAACCCCGGATCAAATTTCTCCGGACACCCCGGATTCATGCTGGGCCTTGGCTTTCCGTAATTTTTGATCACACGCCTCAGCACGCTCAGAATACAGAACCACCGCTTGAAGTCCAGATAGATCACTGTATCGCACACGTCCATTCTATGCTCTACCGTACGGGGAAAATTCCCGTCCATGATCCACTCCGGTTTCCGGATCTCCGCCTCCGTGAGACGGTCAAACTCGGCAAAGGGCTTTCGCTTCCACCCCGCATCCCAGGATAACGCATCCAGGTACACCACCGGAAGATCCATAAGCTCTCCCAGACGCTTTGCCAGCGTAGACTTGCCGCTTCCACTGCACCCCAGTATAATAATTTTCTTTGATTCCTGTCTGTTCTTTCCCCGGCAGGCCGGGTATCGCTCTTTTCTCCGGTCTTCCCTTAGAAAGGTTTCCATCTTCTCCTGAATCCGGCAGAATCTCCGGTAAATCGGCGGGGCAATCCTGTCCTCCTCTCCCAGCTTTATAAACTCGGAGAGACTTACCCATCTGGCGTCCACCGTCTCTCCCTCCTGAAGATGGATCTGGTCCAGCGGAACATCTTTCCGGACCACATAAAAATCAATAAACGCGTACTCTTCCATCTGGGAATCCAGCAGATGAAGCTCATTTTCCTGCACCCGGATCCCTGTTTCTTCAAACAGTTCCCTGACTGCCGCCGCCCGGCTCTCCTCACCGGCCTCCAGCGCTCCGCCCGTATTCTCCCAGGTTCCCGGATACTTCTCCTTGTCCGGCGAACGAAGGGTCAGAAGGATCTCATCCCGGTCATTGACGACACATGCGACTACCACAATATGAAATTCTCCCTTGACCATCGGGTCTCTCCGGCCAGCCTGCTTCCCCAGGGGCTGCCGGTTTTCATCAAACAAATCCCATACTTCCATGACCTGTAACCTCTCTCATCTCCTGCATAAACTAAAAATCCCCCGTCCTTACAGAAAGGACGAGGGTTATGCTCGTGGTACCACCTTTAAGTCCCGGACCACAGTCCGGCTCAACAGGACATCTCCCAATCACAATACGCCTGGGAAATCTCCCGGCACTATAACGTGTGCCTTGACGTCACAGCCTACTCTTCGTTCGGTGTGAAGCTCCAAGATGTATTCACAACAAATGTTTCCTGCACCTCTCATCAACCGGTTACTTTCTGTCTGAACCTGATCTGCTGCTACTTCTTCTCTTCTCTGCCTGTTTCCTATACGCTTATGTCAAATACTACCTTATTCCGTGGCGCTTGTCAAGCCGGTTTTTGCATCTTTATGCTTTCCAGTCCCGGATTTCCAGAAGTCCTGGAACCAGCTCTTTCGCACTGGTTTCCAGAATAATCCGTCCCTTCTCTGCAGTTGCGCCCGACGGATCTCCGCCGATACCGATCGGCTTCCCGTCCGCTGTCTTCCAGTCCTCGGATACCCAGCCGATCGTAACGCTTCCTCCTGTCTTTAACGTCTGATTCCCTACAAAAGCTGTCGGAATCCCCGCCTCGGCTGTCTCCAGCTTCACAAGCGACTCATCCACTGCCATCACCATGGATGTCTCCATCTCGCCGCCGTGAAAATCGTAGATGTTTCCTTCGGAAACCGTTGCTTTCACATCCGGATGGCCAAATGCGCCGGATGATAAAATGAACGGCGACATGCCAAGATCGCTCCGAAGCTCCCGGCTCAATACCTGAATGATCGGCTGGTTGCCTCCGTGGCACACAAGAAACGCCAGTTTCTTAAATCCATGACGGTAAAGACTTTCACTGATATCATACAAAAGATGATAATAGGTGTCCGGCTTCAGCGTCACCGAGCCGCAGAAATGCTTGTGCTCCGTACTCAAACCCACCGGAATGACCGGAAATGCCAGAAGCGGAAAGTCCGCTTCCCCCGCTTCCTCCAGCGCTTTGCCCAGATACTCCACCATGGCCTCCGCAATGATATCATCGGTGCCAAGAGGTGCCTGATTGCCGTGCTGCTCCAACGCTCCTACGGGAATCAGGATGATCGTTTCCTCCTTGTCCACCTGCTCCATTTCAAGCCTTGTCAACTCCCTGTACTTACGAATCATACCGAGCCCTCCATTCCTTCACCACTTTCAGCTCTTTCAACCTGTCATAAAGAAGATATCCCACAATGTAATTGAGCAGAAGCTTGATCAGATTGAATGGGATCGTCGCCAGCACAAGGAACAGCGGCAGATTCCGGATCAGCGGATTGACCGCTCCAACGGTACGCACCACCTCATCCAGCGAAAGCCCCATCGCCTTTGCGTAAAGCGGAAGCGTGATACACGCATTCAGGAAACAGGAAAAAGCGATCCGGACCGGGAGATTGACTCCAAGAGAGATCACAGCTGCCTTCCTCGTCTGTCCCAGTTTCTTAAATACAAACCACAGTGGAAGCACAAATAACAGCGTTCCAAGCAGATTTGCGAATTCTCCCACAAACATGGTTGTCGTGCCCACGGTAATCAGCTTGATCAGAATTTTAATGACCTCCACACAGATGCCCGACACCGGCCCCAGAAGAAAGGTGGCGATAACCGATGGCACATCACTGAAATCCACCTTGTAAAACGGAGGCATCAACGGAATCGGAAACTCCAGAGACATCAGGATGCCCGCAACAGCCGAAAGCATGGCTGTGACAATAAAGTAATAGGTTTTGTTGCTTGTTTTCATGTTGTATTCTCCTTTCGAATGATAGGTACAAATTTCGTAAATCCTCCGAAAGAAAGAAAAACAAAAATCCCAGCGCCAGGGGCACTGAGATCGATCGATTTTACTACTTCTTCTCCCATCCAGACTGTCACTGTCGGTTTTGGAATTTCACCAAATCAGCCACAAACGTGGGTCACGGACTATACCGTCGGTAGGGAATTACACCCTGCCCCGAAGAATTT
>CAJFMZ010000069.1:0-10927 GCA_904393575.1 uncultured Sellimonas sp.
AGCTCGCCTCTGGCGCTTGGTTTCAGATTCTTTGCGTATTCTACCACATGATTGTCGTAGAAATACAGTCCGGTCACACAGTAGTTGCTCTTTGGATGAGCCGGCTTTTCCTCGATGGATACGGCTTTTCCCTCTGAATCGAATTCCACGATACCGAACCGCTCCGGATCATCGACATAGTAGCCGAATACGGTAGCCCCTTTTCCGGATTCTGCATTCTGTACTGCCGCCATCAGACGTTTTTTCAGGCCGTGGCCGGCGAAAATATTGTCCCCCAGCACCATGGCGACGGAATCGTCTCCAATGAAATCCGCGCCGATGATAAATGCCTGGGCCAGTCCGTCCGGACTTGGCTGTACTGCATAGGAGAGCTTGATGCCGAACTGGCTTCCGTCTTTTAAGAGCTCTTCAAAACGCGGGGTATCCTGCGGGGTGGAAATGATCAGAATATCCCGGATCCCGGCGTTCATCAGAACCGAGAGCGGATAATAGATCATCGGTTTGTCATAAATTGGCAGCAGCTGTTTGGATGTGACCATGGTCAACGGGTAGAGGCGGGTTCCAGAACCGCCTGCAAGAATGATTCCTTTCATGTTGGACCTCCTTCATAGAAACATATTGTATAGTTTGTCAATCCAGTTCTGTTGCTCTTATCATAACAGGTGCCCCAGGGGCACCTGCAAGCCTTTTTTGGAAAAAAAGGAAAATTATTTCCGGCAGAGAAAACAGCCGGCATCTTTGGTGACATGAAAAGACGGGGTTGTCTGCTTTTTGACAAAAGCCGCAAACTCTTTGTAGCGGTCCAGGATATACTGATTCTGGTTGCCATGGCAGGAGAGGATGTAGGAGATGAGAGGCTCCGGCTCCGGAATAGTCAGATCGTCCTCATACTGTCTCCAGACTACCTCTGAAAAATAAGGAGAGAGAATCCCTTTTCCATTCTCCTTTCCGAACCGGTCATAGAGCTTGGTGGAAGAGAGAACGATACGGTCGTCAAAGGAGGAGACGAGCCATGAGATCTCTTTCATATGCTCTTTGCCGTAGGTGCTGCACAGAAAGAGACCGCCGGGTTTCAGGATCCGGGCAATCTCCCGGCAGGCGTCCTCGATGTGCTCACAGTAAAACAGCACATGGTTGGCGATGACCAGGTCAAAGGAAGCATCTTCATAAGGAATGGCTTCACAGTCAAAGGTGCGGAAGGTAAAGTTCTGATACCGGGCGCCAAGAGACCTTCTGGCGTCCCGGAGCATTCCGTTGGAAATATCCGACAGAACCACCTGGATGGATTCGGGAATGGAGTTCTCATTTTCCTTCCAGAAGGTGCCGTCCCCGCAGCCTACTTCCAGTACCCGGATGCCGGGGGCGAACGATGCCTGCTGGAAGATCCAGGAAAACCAGCTCTGGCTGTTGCGGGAGTAGAGTGCATGAAGATGAATCCGGGCAGAAATATTGGATGCATTCTGGTACTGGTTTTTCATGCTGGTCTCCATCCCCAGATCGTGGATCTGGTTCAGCATTTTGCTCCAGTTGACAGACTGACCGTCTTCGATCAACTGGGCGGTCTCCTGGATGGTGCGGGCGACGATCTGTAGCTGCTCGATCCGGTCCTCTACCAGTTTTTTCTGAAGGTTTAACGAATCAACCATAAAGTGAGTGTCGGAATCATTGATGGTCATTTCCATAATATCCGAAAGAGAAAATCCAAGGGCCTTTAAAAGCAGAATCTGCTGGAGCCGGGCCAGGTCATCATCTGTGTAGAAGCGGGTCCGGGTGCCTGGATCCACATAGGATGGTTTCAAAATATTATGTTCATCGTAATAACGGATTGTTTTTTTGGTAATGTGTGCAAGCTTCATCAGCTCGCCGGTTGAGTAATAGCCTTCCTTTTTCATGGACATGCTCCTTTCCTGATTACAGTTTCCGCTTCAGCATATCCGGATTGGAAGCGTGGGCCAGGGCCTCAGTATCGGAAATTTTGCCTTCCTTAAAGAGTGCCAGAATGCTGTTGTCCATGGAGAGCATGTCCTTGCCGGCGGAAGAGTAGATCAATCCGTCAATCTGATGAATTTTGTTTTCCCGGATCATATTTCGGATGGCAGGGGTGGTGGTCATCAGCTCAAAGGCCGGTACCAGTGTGCCGTCTTTTGCAGGAAGAAGCTGCTGAGAGACGACAGCCTGGAGTACGGAGGCGAGCTGGACCGAGATCTGCCTCTGCTGGTTTGGCGGAAAGACATCGATGATCCGGTCGATGGTGTTGGCCGCACCCAAAGTATGCAGGGTGGAAAGGACCAGGTGTCCGGTCTCGGCAGCCGTCATAGCCACGGAGATCGTCTCAAAATCCCGCATTTCCCCAAGTAAAATAACGTCCGGACTCTGACGGAGAGACGCCCGGAGGGCAGTCAGATAGCTTTCCGTATCCGAACTGATTTCCCGCTGGCTGACGATACTTTTTTTATGTCGGTGCAGATATTCCAGCGGATCTTCCAGAGTAATGATATGTTTCTCCTGGGTCCGGTTGATTTCATCGATGATACAGGCAAGAGTGGTGGATTTTCCGCTTCCGGCAGGTCCGGTCACAAGCACCAGCCCCTTTTTCATTTCCGAGAGCTGGATGATGGAATCCGGGATGCCAAGGGCCTGAGCGTCTGGAAGCTCAAAGGTGATGATCCGGATCACGGCGGAAAGGGATCCCCTCTGGCGGTAAGTGCTGGCGCGGAACCGGGACAGACCCTGTACCGCAAAGGAAAAATCATCGTCTCCGCTGGAAAGCAGAGGAGTCATATCCCGATGCCCGGCAAGCTCATAGATTTCCCGGACAAAAGCTTCGCACTGATCCGGCATCATCCGTTCTTCCCCGGCCTGAATCAGTTTTCCGTTTTTCTTATAGGAGAGGGGACGTCCGGCGACGATAAAGAGATCCGAAGCCCCTTCCCTGGTTGTTTGTGTTAAAAAGTCCAGTGCATTCATTATTCATCCTCCGAAAATAGCGCATCCATTTCTTCACTGTCCAGAACCGGGACAGATGTATCGTTGTTCCATTCGTGGGTATTTTCCACCTTCCAGGCATCGATCCGATAAGAATCCCCGGACTTCTGAGCACTGTCAGGAAGTGTCAGAGAGACAAAGAGCTGCTGATTCTCATTGATCGGGACCCGATAGGAGAGTTCCTCATCCGTTGAAAAGACAATGCCTTCTTTTCCCTCCAGATCCATCCGGACCTGAGTGAGAAAGGATTCCTGACCTGCATGGGCATCCAGACTCCTGGTAATGGTGAGCAGAATATCGTTCGCCCTGTTTTCCGCTTCATAATACTCCGTCGTCCGGTCTGCGTTTTTTTTGCTTAGCCGGTAGTCTGCATTGGCGCTGACGACTGAGAGCACGGAAAAGGTCAGAAGACATAAGAGCACGAAAATCAGAACGATGGACGTCGTCCCCGTACTTAAAAATGCTTTCCTTTTAGTCTGCATCCGCAGCACCCTCCTTTCCTGCCTCAGATGGCACGAAGCGCAGCTCCAGCTCATAGATCGGATCTGTATTCTCCCGTTCCAGCTGGAGAGAGGCATTCATCATGCCGGACGATTCTGAAAGAGAAGCACGCATCTGATAGCACGCATCTTCCCTTCCGCATAGATTCCTCTCTCCGTCATAGAAGACGAGAAAACCATCGGATGTCTCTTCCGCCTCCGGATAGTAGACATGAATCTCGTCAAGAGACCGGCCGGTATATTTTAAAACCGAAGCCATACTGGAAACCTCCGCAGAGGCAAAGCTCAAGTCTTTTGCCTCAGTGCTCAGGGAATGGGCCTTTACAAAAGCACGGACGCAGACAGCGCTTGCGATCGCAAAAAACAGGATGGCAATGATCAGTTCGATTAAAAACAGACTGGATTTGCTGCTGTTTCTTGTACTCATGGCATGCTCCCTTCTTTATTCAGTGTCTGTATCGGCCGTACTTCTTAGATGAAGCAGGCAGGATACAGGAGAAGAACCGGAATCCGCCGCCGTCACCTGGAGAAAGTCTCCTGGCTTTGCCTCCAGAGAGAAGGTATCGACCTTTAAGATTTGTTCCCCCTGTTCTCGTGAGAATCCGGTGCCTTCTTTGATGACCAGCTCGCAGAGCCAGCCGTCATAAGCATAAATATAAGTTTCGTAAGTGCCGTCATTGACGGTATCGGTCAGAACCAGTACGCCCCCGTCTCCTTCCTCCAGGAGCGTGACGCCTCCGGCCGTATCATGCTGACGGACCTTCTCCGCCACATAGGACAGGGCAGTCCGGGTCGCAAAATTCTCCTCCATGTGGGCTGTTGTATTTTTGTAGACGCCGGAACCGATGAGGACAACGATCAGGGCGGAAGCAGCAAACAGGCAGAAAAGAGACAGCGTAAAAAAGAAATCAACGATATGGTTCTGGTTTCTACGAAGCTTCCTCACTGGCTGCCACCTCCTTTTTGATGCAGAGCAAAGACATCGATGGACGGCATCAGATTGGAGGCGGTGACCTCATAGGAAACGACATATTTGTCTTTATCGTAAGTCAGTCCATAGTGTTCTTCCAGATACGAAAGACTCTCTGGATAAAAGCCCTCCAGCGCATAGCACTGGACAGTACTTCGTACAACAGAACGCTCCAGACTTTCCAGCTCCTGCCGGGATGTTGTCGTTGAGATGGAGGAGAGCCCCTCCAGAAACAGGAACAGCACGATGCAGAAGATGCCGATGGAAATCAGATATTTGACCCCGGTCAGGCGGCCGGGCTGTTTCGTAAATCGATTCATAAAGACCTCCTGACAATTCTTAACCGATGTTGGACATGATTCCCATCAGTGGGAGCATGACGGAGAGCAGAATCAGGCCGACAATCACAGAAAGGACCGCCACCAGTGTAGGTTCCAGCTTTGCCACCAGATCTGTCACCCGGGTGTCGATTTCCTCATCGTACTGCCTGGAAATCTGCTTCATCACATCGTCCATGGATCCGGTCCTGGCTCCGATGGAGATCATGCGTGCATAAATTCCGGAGAAAAGACCTGAGCTGGCTGCCGCATCCGCAAAGGAAGTGCCCTCCAGAATCAGATGTTGTATCTTTTGGATCTTATCCTGCACGGCCGGATGATCCACCAGCCGGGAAACCATCTCCAGACTCTGCTCCGTGTCCAGTCCGCTGGAAAGGGAGAGATACATGCCGCTTGCAAAGCGGGAGCAGGCAGTCTTTTCCATCAGTCCACGCGTCAGGAAAAAGGATCTGGCGAACACACGGATCTGCCTCCGTCCATTGGAAGTACACGTAAAGTACAGACAGAGCACTGCAAGGATCACCGCAGCAAAGGCAAAGACCAGGGCATACCGGCTGATGGAATTCCCGATCGATAAAATCGTGCCGGAAACGCCGCCAAGCCCGGTGCCGAGCTGCTGAAATACTTCGTTAAAGACCGGCAGCACCTTTACGACCAGGACAAAAATGACCACAATCATCATACCCAGCATGACAAGAGGGTAGGACACCGCACTTTTGATATTCTGGGCCAGCTCTTCTTCCCGGCGGTAGTGCTCCGAAAGAGATGCCATCACATCGTCAAGACGTCCCGACTGTTCCCCGATCTCCACCATGCTGCAAAGATACGGAGGAAACACACCGGCCGAGGACACTGCCTCGTAAAAGCTCCCGGTCTCTTCCATCTTCCGGATCATGCCGGAGAGCAGTTCGCTCCCTTCCCCCTTTGGACTGTCCTCCAGCATAATGGAAAGCCCCTCCAGAGAGGAAATCCCGGAACGCAGGATCAAGGCAAACTGACCGCAGAAGGTTGTTAATTCGATATTGGATAATGTTTTCATAAAGCTCCTTTCTGAATTCGGACAGCATCTAGTGCAGATACTGCAGATTATAATTCGAACCATCGCCAATGTATTTCAGGATCTTCTCGCTGTTCTCATTGCTGGAGGCAAAGGTCGGATCCATCCGGGTCCAGGCATCGCCTGTAAATTCGATGAGATTGTCGATCCATCCGATCTCCTCAATATAAACACTGATCCAGGCATGGTAAATCTTGCCGGAATATCCGATCTCAAGCCTCGTAGGAATGTTCTGGGAACGAAGCATGGCGGTAGTCAATGCGGCATAATCAAAACAGATCCCCTTTCCGGATGAGAGAGTCTCGTCCACATCCGGCAGATACCCGGCAGGAACAGTCTGAGCCTTCTCGTCATCGTATGTGACATGCTCGATGACATAGTGATAAATGTCAGATACCGCATCCAGATCCGAGGATGCCCTGGCCACTGCCTCCGCAGCTGTCCGTACTGCCTGGGAGTCGACGGAAAAATTCACATACTGATTCGGATACAGGTAAGGGAGAAATTCGTCCGACATGGCGACTTCCAACGTTTCCTTATATAAAGAAGCATATTGATTGTCAACGATATTTTCATATCCGGCAATGGTATAGGTGCCGTCCCCGGCAGTAAGGGGAAGGACCACGTACTCGCCGGGAGCTGTAATGAAATATTTATAAGTAATGCCGTCCGGCCCGGTGATCTGAAGGTTTGCCTTGGCGGCAGAGCCGTCATAGCGTGCCATCACATACCCCTGATCTGCGTGGGAAACATCCAGAAGCAAAGGAGCGCTCCCAAGCATCACAGACCCTGAAGCCTCAGGGACATATACATGGGGAGTATTGGGTCTGGTGCCGTCTTTGTCCCTCTGGGCTCCGGAAGATGCCGGCTTTTGTGAACAGGCAGAAAGGAAAAGAAGAGCACACAGAAAAAGTCCCCACAGAAACACAAGTCTGCGTGTTGATTTCATTTCGAAAAACTCCAATCTTAATTTTGATATGACCGAAGCTGTTCGGCTAAAAGCTTTCTGGAAGATCTCAGATAGCGCTTCACCGAACTGAGAGAACAGCCAAGAAAGCCGGCGATCTCGTCCAGCTTAAAATCATGCTCATAACGCAGCAGAAAGGCCTGACGCTCTGCAAAAGGCAGATGGTCCAGAGCTTCCCGGTAATGAGCCAGAAAATCCTGGGCTGAAATGTCACGGAAAAAATCATCATCCGATGGAATGTTCAACACCTTCGGATCCGAGGAAAAGTCCGTCTGCTCGTACTGCGTATTCCGTACCTTTCGCGCAAAATCACAGCAGATATGATAGGTGATCTGAGTCATCCAGGACTGGAACAGGGAATCCTCCTTGAGGGTATCGATATTTTTGTAAATCGAAATATAGATTTCCTGCACCGCATCCTGAGCCAGATGGGGATCCTTCAGAAACTGGCAGGCGTACTGGTACGTCTTTTTATATGTATAATTGTACAATTCCGCAAATGCTTTCCCGTCACGTTTACGGATAAACTTCGAAAGATAGGAAAGATATTTGCTGTCTATTGATTTGTGTGACATCGTTAAACCTCTCGACTGTTTGGATTCGTGTAAGTAAAATTCTCTGCTATGTCTTTTTAGTATAACATCCATAGAAAAGGAAAACAAGGCGGGAAGAAGGAATCACTCCTTTTACCAGCCTTGTCCTTGCAGATATAAAAGCTATTGAATTTCTTCAGTGTAGGAATCGGTGCCAGGCTGTAACAGCGAGACGAGCCGGTTCCCGTTTTTGTCCGGGATCGTGATGTACATATCCTCGGAAGGATATGGAAAAATAATCAGTCCATTCATTTCGTCATATGATTCCGGGGCAATCATGCCGGCCGAAGCGGTAGAAGCAGAAACTCTGCTGTAATCGATGCCTGATCCGCCGATATCATGGGCATAAATCCGAATCTGATCTCCCACATGCGTATGGGAGGTAATGACTGGTGCCTGGTCATCAATGGAATGAATCGTCATTCCCTGAGTAGATTTGATTCCGGAAATGGAAACGGCTTCCAGAAGAAGATAACCATTCTCATTGACCTCGATCGCATAATCCCGGTTCCCAAGAGAATCCACAGACACGGATTTTTCGTTCATGGAAGCGCTGATTTCACTGACCGGAAAAAGTGCATCTACACGAAAGGTGATTCTGGCGCTTGACGCATTAGATGAGGCAGCAGCCTTTACGCTTGAGATGGAGGGCTTCTGAAAAAAACCGGTACCTCCAAACGTTACCAGAGCGACTGCCGCCGCCATGCAGGCTCCCCGCAGAATATAACGCCCGAAAAAACGGGAACGGTACCCTTTGCCGGAATGGCGCGTCAAAGACGGGTCGAGATCAAGCTTTGATGCGATGTCTTCAAAAAGCTGATCCGCCTCCTTCGTGTCCTGAAGAAAATCAGATGCTTTGGATATGCTGTTGTTACGTTTGTTCTCTTCATGTTTCATAAACCTACATGTCCTTTCTCTAAAAGATTACTATAGATGGTACAAATGGGAAAATCAACCAAATGCTCAGAAAATAAACCGTCCTTACATACATATGCATCAGAAGTTTAACAATAAACCCCAAATAAAATAAACTTCTGCATTGACCGGACATTCAAAAAAGAAGAAAATCCGGAAACTGTTCACGATTTACCTTTCTACTAATTTAGACGAAGCTAAACGCAAAAATGGTTCACAAAAATGGAAAAAAACTGCAAAAAAAATAAAAAAATCCAGTTCAGTACTGTGAAATTGGAAAGAATTTCCAGTTTTTATAGACTGAAGTACAAAGAAAACAGAGCAAAATTATACATTGCTGTGTCTGAAAAGCATAAAAAACAGCCCGGCGAAAAAATTTAAAAATTTATGATAAAAAAATGAAAAAAATGTGAACCATTTTTGAAGTTCAAACCGTCTTTATATAGTGTAGGGGTAAATTTTATCCCTACATGTATGAGCCATAATGCCGTGAGGCATAGATGGAATACAAAAAATTTAAAGGAAAGGAGGGGGAAAGAGATGAGACGAGCAAAAAAGATTACAGCATTTGCAGTAGCGGCTGCAATGGTGTTTTCTAATGTCGCATACGCGGCACCGGGAACAACTACTAGCAGTGTGACATCGGAGTCAGGTGCCGAAAGTGAAGAATCTCTTAATTCCCAAAGCGGTGCATCAGAAGGCACGGGGGATCAGGCATCTGACCAGGCGGGAAATGATACGGATACTTCCGCACAGTCTCAGAAACAGACTGAATCGAAGACCGATGAACAGAATACCGCGGCAGATGCAGGCGAGACCAAGGCTCAGACGTCAAGCAAAGAAACGACAAAGAACGACGCTTCTTCCGAGACAACGAGCACGGATGCCAAGACCCAGGAAACTCCATCCAAGGATGCGGAGGCCCAGAAGTCAAATGAGACTGCAGAAGCTTCCAAGACCGAGGAAGAGAAGGTCCTCTATGATATCACCTTCGAGACGCCGGAAAAGCACGGTAAAGTTACCGATGTGAACGGCAAGGAAGTAACCGACGGCAAGACTTTAAAGACGGACGAAAATGGAAAAGTCCAGTTTAAAGTTAAAGCTGACGATGGATATCAGGTATCTGCGGTATACCAAATGCCGGACGAAAAGACACCGCTTAAGCTGGTGAAAGACAGCTACTACGAACTCCAGGTAGATAAAAATACTACTGTCAAGGTCGTATATCAGAAGATACCTGAAGAAAAGAAAGACGGCGAGGACGCGGACAGTGACGCGGATGAGGTGAAGGAGGAAGCTGGAAAGCAGGAGCAGCAGTCAGAGACGACTACAAAGCAGGAATCTGCAAAAGACCAGACATCTGAAACAAAGCCATCTTCGGAAGAGAAGGACAATACAAAAGATGCTTCTTCAAAAACAACTGAGGATCAGAAGAAAAAGTCCGCAATTGCCAAATGGTTTTCAAAAGAACCAAACAATGGAATCAGTACTTACCAAGAAGACGATAGCGCAACCGGTCAGACATATTTTGAGGTATGTTTTGAGGATGAAGAAGGTAAGTTGATTTGGAAGCCGCAGTATGTTTTAAGTGGTACATCTACAACAGCACCAATTTTAAGCTGGGAAAATGTTACGGAATCTGGAAAACATTTTGTTGGTTGGCAGAGTAGTCAAGATAATGAAATCTATACCAGCGCCCAAATTTGTGAAAAGCCAGTCACAGCGGATGTTACATATACTGCAGTATTCAAAACAAATGAAAAATATGAAGTTCGTGTTGAATATGTATATGCAAATCAAGAAGGCGAGATAATAGGGCAGGCAGCACAGCCGTTCGTAGCAGAAGTTGATTTTGGTGAGCCTTATCAGAAAACAATTACTTCGCCAACGGTATCTGGATTTACACCAGACAATAACACGGTGAGCATTGACCTTGAAGAAGGACGGGAAGAAGATTATCTTGTCACTGTAAAGTATACGGGAGAACCAAAGGAGTATACAGTTATTCATCAGCTTGAAAATTTAGAGGGTGATGAATATAAAAATCAGGAGACGGAAACTTTAACTGGAACCATTGGTTTGAAAACCAATGCGACTGCCAAGAACTACCCTGGTTTTACTGCTCAACCGGTTGAAAATGTCACATTGCAAAACGATGGAGAGACAACTATTTATATTAAGTATACAAGAAATTCTTATGTACTGACTTATAATTCAGATGGTGGAACTTATGTTAGCCCTGTAACATTGAAATACGGTGCTGAGATTCCATATCCTGGCAAAGATACAATGAAACGAGTAGGCTTTGAATTTGCTGGGTGGGAACAGGAAGATCAGTATCAAACGATGCCAGCAAGTGATTTGACGGTCAAAGCCATTTGGACGAATGCTACAAGAGCCTCTTATACAGTGGTGTACTGGCTGGAGAATTTCACAGGCGAAGATGGTTTAGAGGGATATGACTATATTACTTCTAAGACGCAGGTAGGAGACGTAGGAGACTCGACATACTATAGCAAACTTACTTCTCAGGAATGGAAGGATGCCAATATTGATCCTGCCGGAGTGGAGTTAAATAATGAAACCACGAATGTTGAAATTA
>CAJFMZ010000069.1:10956-14253 GCA_904393575.1 uncultured Sellimonas sp.
TACGATTCAGTTTTATGAAACTGAGTATCATTGGGGTATCTGGTCTGGATACTATGAAGCAAAAGACGAGATTAAAGAATTACGCATCACTGCTAAATATGGGGAAAGTATAATTCGCAAATGGAGTGATGATGAGCATACCCAAAGTGCATGGTGTACGGAAGCAAACGGAACCACATACTATACGATGTTGGCATATATGCCAGCTGAAAATATAAAGGTCTATCAAAGAAGTCGGGATACAGGTGGTACTATTACTTGGTATATAGAAGACTTAAATGGACAGCAACAAAAATATATGTCGATTAATACTTCTATGTCCTCACAATTGTCAGATGAAGATAAGTCACCTATTGAAGGATTTACATTTGATAGTTGGCAGAAGACTGGGAGGAATAAGTGGCTCTATTACACCCGTAACTCCTACTCAATTTCATTTGAAAACGCGAGTGGAATTAACGACAAAGATGTAAAGTATGAGGCAAGCTTGTCGTCTGCGAAACCAAGGGATAATGAGGTAAGACCGCCAGAAGGAATTGATTCGGATTCTAAGTTTGGAGGTTGGTATTATTCACCAACTTGCGAATCTAGTACTGAAGTAAAATGGGATTCAGATAAGATGCCTGCTCATAATGTGAGAGTATATGCAAAATGGATACCTGCAGAATATACTCTTTCATTTGAGACAAATGGAGCTGGGGATATTCAATCTAAAACATTACCTAAATATACTGAGATCGAATTGCCAGAGCAGAATCCGGTAAAAGACGACTATACATTCTTAGGATGGTATCTGGATAGTGAATTCAAGCAACCATTTACACAAGGATTCCAAATTTTAGAAGATACTACGTTGTATGCAAAATGGGCGAAAGAAAATGAAACCTATCAGTATACGGTACAGTATGTTGATTCGGACAGCAAACAACCGATTTCAGGAGTAGATCCAGAGACGATGGAAGGGGAAAAGGACAGTACTATCACTATTAGCGCAAAAGATATAGATGGATGGTATCCGGTTGTTTCTTCTAAAAATGTTACCTTGTCAAAAGACGAAATGACTATTCAAATGGAATACAAAAAAGCGGAAACGTGGAAGTATACCATCAAATATGTGGAAAGTAACAGTGATCCTGAAATTGAAATTCAACAGGCAGCAGAAAAAACAACAAGTTCGAGTCGTGTGGTTGAGTATGCACCGAATATAAAAGGTTATGTACCAGACTATAAGAAAAACGGTGGAGTCTTCAAAAGTGTTACAAAACCGGAAGATAGTTCTGATTCAGTTGTGATTACTTTCTACTATAAGCCAATTCCTAAGTCCAAGTACACGATTGAATATCTGGATGAGGAAGGAAATCAGATTCATGATTCAGCGTCCAAAGAAGCTGAAGTAGGAGAATATGTCACTGTAAAAGACACAGATGTACCTATAATTAAAGGATACAAACTGGCAAAGAAATCTTCTAGTGAACTTTCCAGAAGTGCAGTAGTCAAGAAAGATGGCTCGACAACTATCACAGTTTACTACGAGAAAGATCCAAAGCAATGGTTTTCTGTAAACTTTACTACAGACGGAAATGGTACATTATCAGGTGAAACTGAGTATACAGATATTCTCTCTGGAACAGCATGGGACGGAAATATCAATGTTCCGAAAAGGGTTGCAAATAGCGGCTATCGATTTGTTGGATGGTTTGAAGGTGAAAACGAGGTTAAATCGTTCCCAGAGAGTGTGACATCCAGTCATACTTATGTCGCAAAGTTCGAACGTGATTTGTCCAATGTAAGCGTAACACCGTATGAGGGTGTTTACGATGGGGAAAACCATTCTGTTACTTTAAATGGAGTTATTGATGGAGTAGATGAAGTAAAATATTCTACGGACGGGCAAAACTTTAACTTGGATGAGTTATCCTATAAAGATGTAAAAAGAAGTGGCGATGGCACTGTGGAACAGTATCCAGTATGGGTAAAGGTAACTAGTGGTGGCGAAAACAAAGAAATTCCATCTTACATTAAGATCGAACCAAAAGAAGTAACTGTGCAGGCTCAAGACGCATCGAAGCCGTATGGAACAGAGGATCCTGATCCATTAACGAAGGTAATCGTATCAGGAACCCTGAATAACGACAGGGAAACTATAAAATACAACCTTGATCGTGAAACGGGCGAAGATGTAGGTACATATGACATTACCGTTTCTGGAAACAAGAATCAGGGCAATTACCATGTTACATTTAAAGACGCCGAGTTTGAAATCTATCAGGGAGTAAGGGAAAAACCGATCGCGGTAGATTCTTATACTGGAGTCTATGATGGAAGTGAGCATAGCATTACAGTACGAAACCTTCAGCAAGGCGATAAGGTAGAGTACAGCTATGACGGAGGACAGAGCTGGGAGGCAAAAGACCCGAAACAGTACAAAGATGTGACCAGCCAAGAAATTCTTGTTCGAGTAACCAATAAGAATTATGAACCGTCCGAAGTTCAATTAGTAGGATCTGTATCGATTCTGCCATTCCATGTGACTGTAAAAGCAAATGATGCTGAAAAGAAGTATGGAGAGGATGATCCGAAGTTTACAGCAACGGTAACATCTAGGGAAGAGAACAAAGAGAAACCAAATGACGGATTTGATATCAGCTATGACGAGCCATTGATCAGAGTGCCGGGAGAAACTGTTGGAGATTATACAATCTATGTAAGCGGCGATGAGAAGCAGGGGAACTATCTGGTAGAATACCAGACAGGAACACTGACTATCAACAAGGCAGATCGTCCGACAGATCCAGAGGATCAGGAGAAAAACCTGAGTGTAACACCGTATGAAGATGTGTATGATGGAAATGCTCATACGATTACGGTAAACAATCTTCAGAAAGGCGACCAGGTACAGTACAGCTACGATGGAGGAGACACTTGGGTTAATGAACTGAAAGAGTACACGGATGTTGTAGAACAGGAAATCCAGGTGAAAGTGACCAATCCGAATTACACCGGAGAAACAATAATTCTTGAGAGTCATGTAACCATTACCCAGAGACCAGTCACTGTAACAGCAGATCCGAAGAGCAAAGTATTTGGAACAGAAGATCCGGAACTGACAGCAACCATAGATGGAACGCTGAATGGAGACACTGTGAAGTATGGCATTTTCCGTGAAGCGGGAGAAGCTGTAGATACTTATGATATTACTGTTCAGGGAGACGAGAGTCAGGGCAACTACAAGGTAAGTTATGTTCCTGGAACATTTACCATTAAACCGGCAGACCGTGATGAGGCAGTCACTGTAAC
>CAJFMZ010000070.1 GCA_904393575.1 uncultured Sellimonas sp.
GATTCCATCATCATCGGATTCCATCGTGCTCATCATTACAAAGGTAGAAGATCCGGAAGAGCTGGATACACGGTTTTCCAAATTTGCTCCTTCTCCGTTTGATGATACAGATACGTCCAAAAAGGCTGTCCCAGACAAGCTTGAGGGTGCGGAAGAGTTTTTGCAGCTTCTCAACAAGGTCAAGGAAGCCGTTGCGGAAATGCCCGGAAAGACAGCAAAGCCCGAAGCGGTGATCCGCCCGGCTGTCCGTCTTTTCTCATTCGGTTCTCTTGACCGGGTGATCGAGGCTGCCCGCCTGCTTTCCCCGATGTACGAGGGAGTCAATACCCTTTACAAGGATCCTGCCGATGGATTCTTCATCCTGGCAGTGACACAGTCAGGACATTCGAAAAGTGATTTCAGCAAAATCTGCAATATGCTGACAGAATACGGCATTCTGGAAAAGAGCACGCCTGCTTCTCTTGCCTATCTGGAGGAGCACTGTGAGCTGATTCTTTCCCGGACAGCAGTACAGCATCTTGCCAGTCTTTAAACAATAAAACACCGTCCGCAGAACTTACTCACCTGCGGACGGTGTTTTTCTATGCCTTATTCATTTGCTTTCAAGAAAGCATTGATTTTCTCTACTAATAATTCGGCGTCGATTCCGTGAACCATTGCTGCTTCTTCCAGAGATTCCATCTGAGAAGCCGGGCATCCAAGGCAGTGCATTCCGATCTCCATCAGAATCGGAGCTACTTCCGGATGTGTATTTACAACTTCGCCGATTGTCGTAGTTTTTTCTACCTGATAAGCCATTTTGAATTCCTCCTTATTTACTTGGATTTGCGTATTCATTATTATAATACCTTTTTTTCCAATACGCAACCCAAAAGGTCTTCTTCCCGCGAGGAAATAATTGTCAGAATTTTCTATAATTTTTCTCCCATCAGAACTGTATTTTGATTACAAAAAAGTCAACCTTTTTTTCTGGTTTTTTCGACAAAAACCCATTTTTATTATTTCTTTACAAAACATCCGTTCTTTTAAAAGACAAAAGTTATCCCCACAATTCACAACTTTTTCTGTGGAAAATGGGGATAACTTTTGAAAACAACGGTATTTTACCCTTTTTTTGATATTTGGATGTGGAAAACGATTTTAGGCTCATTTTCCATTTTTTTACAATTTATTACAATTTTGTGCATTTTGCTGATTCGCAATTTTTTTCTATCCGGCCTTGTTTAGAAGATTCTTCGCACTGTCAAAATACTCGTATAGGCAGCCGGAGAGATCCCGATCCCATGTGCCGGGTCCTGTGCATTGACAATCTGGCCATTTCCTATATAAATCCCAACATGTCCGCTGTAGCAGATGATATCACCTGGCTGAGCCTCTGAGTAAGAAACCTCATATCCTGCGCTTCTCTGTGCTGAAGAGGTCCTTGGAAGAGATACTCCAAAATGTGCATAGACAGACTGTACAAATCCAGAACAGTCCGCTCCGTTTGTCAGGCTTGTACCACCCCAGACATACGGGTTGCCGATAAACTGGCAGGCATAATCAGCAACCGATTGTCTCTGTGCCTGCTTCCTTGCCTCCTCTTCTCTTGCTCTTTGCTCTGCCTCTGCCTGAAGCCTGGCTGCCTCTTCTTCCTTCGTCTCTCCATACGAAAAGGTAACTTCGGTACCATTGTTCAGTGCCTCAGCTTCCATCTGCCGGATTTTCTGCTGGGTATCTTCCGGATCCAGGAGATACTCGGACCGGATAAACCCTGTCAGATTACCTGAACAAATGGCGGTCCACGCTCCCACAGGTCCCTGAAGTGTCACCGCATCCCCTGGATACAGTTTTCCGGTCCATTCACTGTCATCAGATGTGCTGCTTCTGACATAAATATAATCAGAAGAGATGTTGACAAATCCCGTGTCCTCGTATTTTCCATTCTGCTCCCGTACCACGAATTCATCTGTTGTATCTGTTTCTTCTATTATAATAGGAGAATTCTTCTCTTCTGTATCCTGCTTCTTTCCAGGAAGCCCGGCACCCTCGATGGTAATACTGCCCGGCTGAGCCGGAAGCTCCGCAGCCTCCGCCCGAATCCCGGTCTGGCCAAGTATCCCTGCTACTGCCACAAGAAGCAGCCCCTTTTTCCAGTTCCTATGCATAACGTAGTCCTCCTTTTATTCTAGTTATGTATATTTTCTTTCGTATTTATTACATAATTGTTACAAATGTTACGTTTTGTATTCTAACATATTTCATTTGTTTGTCAAGGTACTTTTCTTCTTCCAGTATCTTCCTGACGGATTTTTTCTTGACAAAATCCGGGAAATTTCTTATTATTATAAATATAGTAATTATTATCATTATTGATCGAAGGGAGGGTTTTTGTTGACAGCATTAAAATACAGCAGGCAGCGAGAATCAATTAAAGACTACCTGATGCATACCGATGCGCACCCTACTGCTGATATGGTTTATCTCCATGTAAAAGAACAGTTTCCAAATATCAGCCTGGGGACCGTGTACCGGAATCTGAATCTTCTCTCTGACATGGGCGAGATCATAAAGATATCAACACCGGACGGCGCAGACCGGTTTGATGGATGTACCGCCCCTCACTATCACTTTTTCTGCACAGAATGCGGATGTATGGAAGATATGCATATGGAATGTTTGAAGCAGATTGATCAGCTCGCCAATGAATCATTTGACGGTATTGTGGAATCACATACCATCACATTCTATGGAAAATGCAGCAAATGTCTGCACAGCCATTCAGAAGCTGCTGCCATATAATTGTGAACAATTTATAAATTCCAAAATAGGAATTGACAAGCAGTATGAAAAGTGCTATATTGATATCAGTAATTATTACTGATTTTAACATTAAGGAAATAAAAAAGAAAAGGAGATATGCATTATGAAAAAATGGGTATGTACAGTTTGTGGTTATGTTTATGAAGGAGAAAATCCGCCGGCTGAGTGTCCTCAGTGCCACGTTTCCGGTGACAAATTCCAGGAGATGGCTGGAGAGAGAACATGGGCTGCTGAGCACGTTGTAGGTGTTGCTCAGGGTGTCAGCGAAGACATTCTTGCTGACTTAAGAGCAAACTTCGAAGGAGAATGCTCTGAAGTAGGTATGTACCTTGCAATGGCAAGAGTTGCTCATAGAGAAGGATATCCGGAAATCGGATTATACTGGGAGAAAGCTGCATGGGAAGAAGCAGAACATGCTGCTAAATTCGCAGAATTATTAGGTGAAGTTGTTACAGACAGCACAAAGAAAAACCTTGAGATGAGAGTAGAAGCTGAAAACGGCGCTACAGCTGGTAAGTTTGATCTTGCTAAACGTGCTAAAGCTGCAAATCTTGACGCAATCCATGACACTGTTCATGAAATGGCAAGAGACGAAGCTCGTCACGGAAAAGCATTCGAAGGACTTCTCAAGAGATACTTCGGCTAAGATACACCCGATAAGAAAAGAATTTAGGAGGCGGTTCTTCGGAACCGTCTCTTTTTTCTATATGTCCCTGACACCGATGATGATTGTTCTTTCTTTTCATTTGTGTTATAGTAGGGTTAACTAGTAATCTGTCATTAAAGGAGGAAAAAAGATGTCCAAATACGAAGGAACAAAGACCGAACAGAACCTGATGACCGCATTTTCCGGGGAATCCCAGGCAAGAAACAAATACACATTCTATGCTTCTCAGGCGAGAAAAGCAGGATATGTACAGATTGCAAATATTTTTGAGGAAACGGCAAATCAGGAAAAAGAGCACGCAAAAATGTGGTTCAAAGAATTCCACGGAATCGGCGATGTAGCTGAGAACTTAAAGGATGCCGCTGCCGGAGAAAACTATGAATGGACGGAAATGTACAAAACCATGGCAGAAGAAGCAAAGGCAGAAGGATTCAATGAGCTCGCCGCTAAATTCGAGCTCGTTGCCCAGGTGGAAGCTTCTCATGAAAAACGTTACAATAAAATTCTCTCTACATTTGAAGCAGGTAACACCTTCAAAGGAGACGCTCCTCTTGGATGGAAATGCAACAACTGCGGATACATCTACGAAGGAGAAGAAGCTCCGGAAGTATGCCCGGTTTGCGCACATCCAAAGGCTTACTTCGAAAGAAAAGTGGAAAACTACTAAAACTACGGATCACAGACAGGCACACAACCGTGTGCCTGTTTTTTGAAAAGGATCGTTTTCCCAAAAGGAGGCACAAGTACGATGGACACACAGGATTTTTTTATTTTTCAGACAGCAGCCAGAGAAGGCAGTCTTACAAAAGCCGCAAAGCTCTTGTATATGACGCCCCAGGGATTAAGTAAAATTATCAAAAACATGGAAAATGAACTGGACTGTACGCTGATCAACCGTTCTCCTCATGGCATCAGCCTGACGGAAAGCGGACAATGCTTCCTTCAGCATTCCTTCGCTGTCACAGACGAATACGGTAGCCTGAAAAAGGATCTGCTTGCCATACGCCAGAGAAATCAGGGTGTCGTTGATCTTCTCTCCTCCTACGGCATTCTCCGGCTGGTTACGCCGGACTGCATCGTTGCCTTTCAGAAACAGTATCCGGAAATTCAGTTTTCCTACCGGGAATATCCGGATCTTCAGACTGAACGTCTTTTCCTGGAGAAAAACGGCAACGTTGCATTTTCCATCGCAGATTTTGATGAGAATCTGTACGATATTACAGAGATGGAAACCTTTCCCGTCTGCCTGCTTGTCAATGAGTCTCATCCTTTAAGCCAGAGGAAAAGCGTCACGATTCAGGATTTGCGAGACGAACCTCTCTACATCGAAAGTGGACAGTTTAAAATCCATCATCTCATTGTAGACCGCTGCCATCAGGCCGGATTTGAACCCAATATCGTATTTGAGACAAGCGGATTCAGCCTCTGCCATAAGATGGTAAAAGCCGGAAAGGGCATTTCCGTGACTGTGGATTTCGTCTTTGAAGACATGAAGTCTCAGGGACTTTGCCTGATTCCTTTTTCGGACGGCACATATGAATGGAAAATCTGTATGCTGACCAGAAAAGGGGAACCGGTAAGCGATGCAGTGACTCTGTTTCGGAATCATGTCATGAACTGGATGCATGAGATCAAACTGGGGCATCTTTCCAGATAGTTGATGCCCCTCAACAAACTGCTTCTTTCTTTTTTCGTTTTCTGTATTTTTCTCCAAAGTTCTTCTTTTATTTCAGATACAATTTTGTTGAATTTTCTTATTCTTATAAACAATTCAAATAAGCATTCGCAATTATTCCATTTATCTATTTCTCACGTTTCTCCAGGCGATTTATACTTTTGTTACAGATTCGAAGGAGGAAAAAAAGAAATGAACGTAAAGAAAGAAGTCAGCGTAAGTAAAGTACGCAAAGATGCTGAGGATTACTACAGAAACGGATTCTTCTGCTGCGAGGCTGTCATGGCTTCCATCAGAGATAATTTTGAACTGGATGTTCCGAAGGAAGTGATCGCAATGTCCTCCGGTATGTCCGTAGGAGCCGGACGCTCCGGCTGTATGTGCGGTGCATTAAACGGCGGAATCCTTGCTCTTGGTATGCTGTTCGGCAGAACCGAACCAAAAGGACCTCAGGATCCAAAGGTTGTAAAATGCATGGAACTGACCAATGAACTTCACGGCTGGTTCCGTGAGGCAAACGGAAAACATTCCGTATGCTGCCGTGTCCTGACAAAAGAGTTTGACATGGGCAAAGGCGAGCACAAAGAACAGTGCATCTATTTCACCGGACTCTGTGCCGGAAAGGTAGCCGAAATCGTTGTGCGCGAACTCGGACTGACAAACACAGATGAACAGACAGCTTAAGTGAGGTCCTGAAAATGAAAAACGTAATCAAAAAGGTTCCCGTTCCTTTAAGCGGGGCCATGCTCGGACTTGCCGCTCTTGGCAACCTTCTCCAGAGCTATTCGGAGGAAATCCGGTATTTCTGCGGTGTCCTTGCATGCTTTCTGCTGATCCTGCTTGTGCTGAAACTGATCTTATTCCCAGGCATGGTCAGAGAAGATCTGAAAAATCCGATCATGGCGAGTGTTGCCGCCACGTTTCCGATGGCGCTCATGCTTCTGAGCACTTATGTGAAACCGTTTATCGGGACAGCAGCCTTTGTCATCTGGATTCTGGCAATCCTGCTTCACATTGTACTGATCCTGTATTTTACAGTGACCTTTATTCTGAAGCTTCAGATGCCAAAAGTATTCGCAAGCTACTATATCGTCTATGTGGGAATCGCAGTTGCGGCTGTTACGGCCCCTGCCTACCAGCAGCTGACCATCGGAGCTGCGGCCTTCTGGTTTGGCCTTGTCTCTCTGATCGTCCTGCTGATCCTTGTCACATACCGGTATCTCACTGTGAAGGAAGTTCCGGAGCCGGCAAAACCGCTGATCTGTATCTATGCGGCGCCTGCAAGTCTTTGTATCGCAGGTTATACACAGTCAATCACGGAAAAATCCTACGGACTGCTCATCGGACTGATGATCGTGGCAGCCATCCTGTATGTGTTCTCCCTTGTCAAGGCAGTTACATACCTGAAGCTTCCATTTTATCCGTCCTACGCATCCTTCACCTTCCCGTTTGTCATCAGCGCCATCGCAATGAAACAGTCCATGGCCTGTCTGATGAACATGGGACGGCCGCTCTCTTTTCTCTCCTATGTGGTGACGATTGAGACGGTCATTGCGGTACTCTTCGTTGCCTATACATTTATCCGCTTTATGGGATTTTTGTTCGCAGGAAACAATAAATAGCAAGAAAAAGGAAGAAATCCGTCTGTGATTTCTTCCTTTTCTTTTACATCACTTTCTGATAAATCCGTTTCACCGGAAGATACAGGACACTGACTGCCACCGCCATGAATACCGCGTTGAATACGGTAGCCGGAATGGATGCGGTAGATGCCGCCACAGCAGCGCCGATCCCGCTTCCCGTGATCGCCAGTCCGATAATCCCCATTCCCCATTCAATAAGAATATTCAAACATGCATAGAGAATACTGCAGATCACAGCGCCCCGGTATTCCTTTTTCTGATCTCCCTGCGCCCTTTTCTGAAACCAGGCAAACAGTGCTCCCACCAGGAGACATTTCACAATCGTCTCCACAAAAACCTGCAGAATGGACTGTACATATCCGTTGAGCAGATCAAAAATGACAAGTCCCGCCGTCCCCGTGACCGCTCCTTTCCTGCCGCCCTGGAGAAGCATCCCCATCACCACAAACACATGCCCGAAATGGATAAACGGCGTTCCCACCACGGCCGGCACGGGAATCCGGAATACCTGAATCCCCAGAAAAGTAATGGCCGTAAAAAATGCCATACTTACAATCGTCTTGATTTTCCGATCATTCATCGATTATACCGCCTTTGCTCTTCTTGTTTCTTTTCGGATCAGACCGCTCTTCAAAAGAACCGGCCTTAACGCATTGTAAAGCACTCCTGCCAGTACGATGGAAACGACTGCATTGATCAGCGTCGCCGCTCCGTTAATCTTGGCCAGCGTCTCCGCCATCTGCTGCGGCTGTCCCAGGATGTACTGTTTGTAAAAATATCCCACAAGCGGATCTGCGATGACATTGAATCCAAGCCCTGCTACACAGGCCAGCACACTCCATTTCAGCACATATTTCTTATCGGTGCTTTCATCGATCTTTGCAATCCGGTGCGCCACCAGTCCTACGATCAGTCCGATCATAAATTTCAGGAAAAACGTCTTCGGTGCTCCCACAATATAGATCGGATCCATCAGATCTCCGATCGTCATGCCAACCGCCCCTGCAAGTCCTCCGTATCCTCCGCCGAGAATCAGTGCAGCCAGCGCACAGAATGCGTTGCCGGCATGAATGGACGTAGCGTCTCCTCCCGGAACCGGGATCTTTATCTGCAAAAAGGCAAATGCCACATAGCACAGTGCGGCAAAGATCGCTGTCTGTGCAAGTTTGATTGTTCTTTGATGTCTCTGATTCATTGTCCTTCCCTCTTTCCTTTTTTCTTGACTCATCGTACCACCAAAGTGGATATATTAAAATATCCAGTTTTTATATTTTCAACCAGTCCAGTTGTAAAATTGACAGAATTCATTATAAAAAATTCTCTTTTCTTTCACAAAATTACTATTGATTTTTTGGCATAATGGATATAATATTAGCATATAGATTATGTAGTTTTAAAAACTACATATGATTTTATCGACATGTTCAGACAGGAGGCAGTTTTATGAATAGACAGAACAGACATCTTAAGGATCCCGGAAGCGCGATTACTCATTTCATCGGCATGCTGATGGCCATTTTCGCCGCTGTACCGCTCCTGATTAAAGCGGCAAGGGAACCTGACCATATTTACCTTATTTCTTTAAGTATTTACGCACTCAGCCTGATTTTACTGTATGCGGCAAGTACCACCTACCACACCTTTGATCTTTCCGAGCGTGCCAATACGATCCTGAAGAAAATCGACCACATGATGATTTTCGTCCTGATCGCAGGAAGCTACACTCCGATCTGCCTGATTACTCTGAAAGGCCGGACCGGAATTATTCTGCTCTCCCTCGTCTGGGGGATCGCCATTGTGGGCATCATTCTGAAGGCGTTCTGGGTATACTGTCCGAAATGGGTCTCCTCCGTCCTCTACATCGGAATGGGCTGGACCTGTGTGCTGGCTTTCACCCAGATTTTAAACGCGCTCTCCCCGGCCGCTTTCGGATGGCTGCTGGCAGGCGGTATTATTTACACGATCGGCGGTATTATCTATGCGCTGAAGCTTCCGATCTTCAACAACCGCCACAAGAACTTCGGTTCCCACGAGATTTTCCATCTCTTTGTGATGGGCGGAAGCTTGTGCCACTTTATCGTCATGTACGCTTTCGTATTATAACGTAATCTGAAAAATAAAAAGACCATGCATACGCACAGTCTTTCTCCCCCGGCTCTGATCCGCTGCGGTCAGGCCGGGTTTTCTTTTTGCTTTTCAATCAGCTGCTCCTTCCCTTTCCGGGACAGATGCTTGATCTCATACTCCCGCCTCATGGCTTCTTCTTTCGTGGCAAAACATTCGTAGTATGCCAGAGAAACCGGGCGCCTTGTCTTCGTATACTTGGCTCCCTTTCCATCATTATGAGCCTTTAGACGCTTTTTCAGGTCATTGGTCCACCCTGTGTAGAGCGTTCCATCGCTGCATTTCAAAATATAGGTAAAATTAGTCTGTATCTCTTCCTGCCTTTCTTCCATGCTACCTCCTAAATCGGTGAGTATGCTCCTCCCTTATAACGCTTTAACAGTACAAGGGCCGCTGCCGCCGCACAGACTTCTCCGATCGGGAACGATGCCCAGACTCCCGCCGGTCCCCAGACAGATGATAACACAAATGCACACGGAATCGTAATCACAAACTGCCGCAAAAGGGAGGTCAAAAGGGAATGCTTTCCTTCTCCAATCGCCTCAAACACACCGGAGTAAATTACACCGATGGTGGAAATTAAAAATCCGATACAAATAATCCGAAGAGCCAGAATACCTGCCTGCAGCAGGGATTCCTCCGCATCAAATAACGCAAAGATCTGTGCCGGAACAGCCAGAGACAGTACAGTTCCGATCAGCATAATGCATCCGGTGGACAGCATACTGTACCGGATGATCGTCCGGACACGCGTCTTCTCCCCTGCCCCATAGTTATACCCGATCAGCGGGCGCATTCCCTGTACAATGCCGTTTGCCGGCATGTAGATAAAGGTCTGGAGCTTATAGTAAACACCTAATACCGCCACATACACATCCGAAAATCCTCCCAGAATCCGATTCAGGACACTCACCAGAACAGATGGCAGTGTCAGCATGATGCTGGACGGAATTCCCACACTGTAAATCTGCCCGATAATCGCTTTATCCAGTTTCAGATAGTCCAGACGAATCTGAACCGCAAATTTTCTTCTCTTATACACAACGATATAGAGCAGAAACGCGGTAATCTGGCCGATTACCGTGGCATAAGCAGCTCCTTTCACTCCCATGGCCGGACATCCAAGCAGACCGAAAATCATAATCGGATCCAGGATAATGTTGATGACCGCCCCGGTCGCAAGAAGGATCATGGTAATCTTCATCTCCCCGATCCCCTGAAAAATCTTCTCAAAGGCAATCTGCAACAGGCATCCAAAGGACAGGCACAGCACAATATAGGTATAGTCGCACGCCAGATCCACAATCTTTTCATTCTTCGTAAACATCGCAAGGAACGGCCTGGTCACCAGAAGTCCCAGAATCACAAACAAAATGCAGTGAACTACCGTCAGGGCAATCCCGATCGTTGCCGCTCGATTGGCCTTTTCCTGCCTTCCCGCTCCCAGATGAATCGCAATGGCGGAACTGATTCCCACACCGATTCCCACCGCAACCGATGTCACCACGTTCTGAAGCGGATACGCAAGCGAAACCGCCGTCAGTGCGTCCGTACCAAGCCTGGATACGTAAATACTGTCGACAATATTATACAACGACTGAATCAGCATGGAAAGCATCATCGGCACCGACATGGACATCAGAAGCGGAAATATTTTCCCCGTCTTCATAAAATCATTTGTCTTTTCCATCGTCTCTCTCCTTCTCCCATAGAATAAAAAAGATCATATGCCTGTTTAATTCTGAAACAGGAAAACCATATGATCTTTACTTCGCTTTTCAATTTTTGACTAATCTATGGTAGCACACCAGACCGGGACTGTCAAATACATTTTGCAGAGACTGTTATTCACTTATGATAATGTCTCCCTATGATTCTCTTGAGATAATGTCACTTTTTGATAAACTATAAAACTATGAAAGAAGGTAAAATCACATTGTC